>JANOTW010000765.1:0-1719 GCA_031416575.1 Ferruginibacter sp. | reverse complement strand
AATGGCGCGGTTTACCAGGATGTAGTGGTAAACGGAAAAACGGTCACACATTTTCTTTTAAACAACACCAATGTTATCGGAGATAAAGCGTTCCCATCCATTGTGCTGAATTATTTTCCGCCTGCCGTTGGTATTATGTTTATCATTGCCCTTATTTCCGCCTTGTTTCCCAGCGCTGATGGGGCTTTAACTGCTTTAACTTCTTCTTTCTGCATTGATATTATTGGGTTAAAAGAAAGGGATGACTTGAATGAAAAACAAAAAAAGCGCCTTCGTTTGATAGTCCATTTTTCTTTTACCATTGTATTTTTATTTTGTATTATGGTCTTTAAGTTGTTGAACGATAATAGTATCATCGATAAAATACTTGAACTTGCAGGTTATACTTATGGGCCCTTGCTTGGTTTATTCGCATTTGGTATTTTTACAAAAAAACAATTGCCCAATACATTAATGGTTACATTGGTATGTTTAATTGCGCCGGTAATTTCTTACATCATCAGCATGAACGCCAAAAGCTGGTTGAATGGATACCAGATAGGTATTGAATTATTGATTATTAACGGCCTTATAACTTTTGCAGGATTATGGGCAATATCCAGGCCCATGCCTTTGGAAGTAAAGGCATAATTATTCAGTATGGAATTAATACATCATTTAGCGGAACAATATGCAGGGTTTTTTTCTTCTCCTGAAGACGGGTTGATGCAAAAGGTATCAGCATATACGATGCAAACCCATCCTCATGCACATATGCTGAGCGGGCATGTGCAGGGGAGTTTTTTAACATTATTAAGTACTTTATTACAGCCTCGAAGAATATTGGAAATTGGTACCTTTACAGGCTATAGCGCTTTATGTTTGGCAAAGGGATTGAAAAGTGACGGTGAATTACATACCATCGAATTAAGAGAAGATGATGCAGCGACCGCAAACAGATATTTTGAGCAATCCCCGGATAAGGAAAAAATAGTTTTACATGTTGGTAATGCGAATGATATTATACCAGGGTTAAATGAAAAGTGGGATATAGTATTTATTGATGCGGATAAAACCGGATATATTGATTATTACGAATTAATTTTGCCACATGTAAAACAAAACGGCCTTATTATCGCCGATAACGTATTGTTTCATGGCGAGGTATTGGAGGAAAATATTACTGGAAAAAATGCGTTAGCTATACATGCCTTTAACATACATGTAAAGAATGATACAAGGGTAGAGCAGGTTATAATAACAATGAGGGACGGATTGATGATGATAAGAAAATTGTAAAATTCGCTTTCTCCCTGAATTGTAAAGTAAAATCAATAAGAAAACCTATTAATCGATATTTCATCCATTATACCATAAATGATTAAACTGGCCATGATAAAAAAAACATTCCAACTGATTTTACTTTCGGGCTTTTCCGTGTTATCTGTAAACGCCCAAAAATTAACACCTGAACAATATATTGCACTGTACAAAGATATCGCCATTCGTGAAATGAAGCGAATGGGCGTACCTGCGGCAATTACATTGGCCCAGGGATTATTGGAAACTGAAAGCGGAAACAGCGTTTTGGTGAAGAAATCAAATAATCATTTTGGTATTAAATGTAAAAGTACCTGGACATCAGGCGGCGTATCCCATGATGATGATGCACCGGGTGAATGTTTCAGGACTTATAATAATGCGGAAGAGTCGTACCGGGACCACAGCAATTTTTTGCGG
>JANOTW010000764.1:0-14790 GCA_031416575.1 Ferruginibacter sp. | reverse complement strand
TTTGCCACGGTTTTGCTGCTGTCTTTTTCTTTAAGTAAGCATAAACCGGTATTGTATATCATCGGCGATTCTACTGTAAAGAATGGCGACGGTAAGAACAATAATTTATTGCAGGGGTGGGGAAGCTTTATAGATGCGTCTTTTGATACCACAAGGATTGATGTACAAAACCATGCCATCGGCGGCAGGAGCAGCCGCACATTTATTACGGAAGGAAGATGGGATAAAATATTGGCCACCCTGCAAAAAGGCGATTATGTAATCATGCAGTTTGGCCACAATGACAGCGGCCCGTTGGATGATACCGCCAGGGCAAGGGGCACTTTAAAAGGTATCGGGGCCGATAGCGTTGAAATTTATAATCCCATCCGTAAGCAAAAAGAAATGGTGCATAGTTACGGTTGGTATATGCGTAAGTATGTAAATGATGCCAAAGCAAAAGGCGCTGCCGCCATCATCTGTTCACCTATTCCCCGCAACGATTGGGAGGAAGGCAAAGTAATCCGGAGCGATAATAGTTATGGTTTGTGGGCAAGGCAGGTTGCGGAAAATTCCGGCGCTCACTTTATTGATCTCAATAATTTGCTGGGCAAAGAGTATGAAAAATTGGGCATTGAAAAAACCAGTACATTCTTTCCAAAGGAGCATACCCATACCAATAAAGAAGGCGCAATTTTTAATGCCAACGTTGTGGTGCAGGAAATAAAAGGTTTAAAAAAATGTAAGCTTAAAAAATGGTTGTTGTAGTGGGAAGATTTTTTTATTTGGGCACAGTCATTTGTATTTTATGGCGGCATCGTTGTGTTATCAAAATTCCGGTTCATCGGAACTCACTGGCCTGCCCGATAAAGCCATTGATGCGTTACTGATGCCCATTACCAACAATACATATTTGAGCAACTGCCACAATTACCAGGATGAAAGGCTAACGATTTATTTGCCGGGTAATGGCGGGCTGCTGGCAGCAGTAGCAATGATGTGCTCAGGCTATGATGGATGTAAAACAATTAACCCCGGCATACCCACAAATGGTAAGTGGAAAGTGCAGTGGGAAGGGTTGAAGAAAATGCTTTAAAATTGATACAGCAGTTTCACTCATATGACGGGAAAAATTATTTTGGAGATAATTATACAATAATTAAATCCTTAAAATATAATCTTTTACCTGATTAATAAACGGCCTCTACTCTTGCCCATTGGTATGCAGTATCCCGATGCATTGGGAAGTGATACAACGATCCCGTACGTACGCATTGGCCCCGGGGACCGGGGTGGACTGTCAAGTTAAAATATTCTTTTAAGGTAATCATACGACATGAAAACTGCATTAGGCTTAGCTCGTTATGAGCTACCTCTTTGTAGAAATCTAACAACTACCACACTTGCGTGCCGTAGGTACGCCCCTTGGAATACTTTTAAATTTTTATGGCTGCTCCTAAGGAGCAGAATTACCGGATGATATTAATGCTACAAAGCGGTTGCTCATATGGAGCATGAAATTTAGGCTGGATAGGCCTTTGGCACATATCTTCAAAGAATTAACTTGACAGTGCACCCCGGTCCCCGGGGCCAATGAGTACGTACGGGATGAAAATATAAAGCCTGTAACAAAAAAAACCATTCATCTATTTTGCTGGCAAAAACAAAAACCAAACTGTATTTTGTTTAACTAAAATTTATTAAACATGAAACGAATTGCCTGGGTGCATCCCAAATTGTCGCAACAGTTATCAGGAATGTGGTCGGTGGGACACCGACCACTTCCCTTGGCTGGTGTTCCACCAGCCAGCGACAATTTGGGATGCACCCAATTGCCTTAACTATTTGTTGAGCAACTATTTTGCGGCTAAGCTGTAACAGCGCCGATGATAAAACAAAAAACAAAAACAACCTCTACAGACACTGCAAATAAAATGGCAGATTTAAAAACAGAAACTGTTGAACCAACAATGGACAGTGCTGCTATGATGAAAAACTGGCAGGATTTTATGACTCCCGGTGACCTGCACAAATGGATGGCAAAAACAAATGGTACCTGGGAAGGAGAAGTAACGCAATGGATGGATCCCAAAGCGCCTCCAACAAAAGCTAAAGCTACCAACGTTCAATCTTCGACCCCCTGGGAGGCAGGTATGTTATAGGCAAATTTACGTTTACCATAATGGGAATGCCCTTTGAAAGTATGAGTACCATGGGTTATGATAACGCAAAGAAAATGTTTACCAGCACATGGATGGATAACCTGGGAACCGGCATTGTGTATATAAGCGGCACTTATGATGAAACAACAAAAACATTGAATTTAAAAGGCCACCAAACCGGCCCTATGAGCGGAAAAGACAGCGACATAAGAGAGGAGATGACCATGATTGATAACGACTCTTACAGCATGACCATGTACGGTACAGGTATGGACGGCAAAGAAGCGAAATTTATGGAAGGCATTTTTAAAAGAAAGAAATAATAATTCCTGTTGAAAAATAAATTAAAAACCCTGAAAAAATATTCAGGGTTTTTAATGGGTGCATCCCAAATTGTCGCTGGCTGGTGGAACACCAGCCAGGGGAAGCCCGCCGAGTGGTCGGTGTCCCACCGGCCACGTTCCTGATAACAGTAGCGACAATTTGGTATGCACCCTTTTTAATTTATGCGTATTTGTTATTAATTATCGCTTCTGCCGGTTTCTACCCAATAAGCAGCTACTTCATCCCATATAAGTGTGTTGGTATAAAATACTACGAATACACCGGGGTAAAATATTCTTTTTATTATTTATTTTATTTCCGGTAAATCTTATTGTTTTAATACCTGGTTTAATATCGGCCTGGCTAATTTTTTTATTGTATAGCTTTTATTTAACAGGGTACTTAACATACAGGTGGTAAAAGCACGGGCTTTTGCAATGTAAGTACCTGTTGCGGTAGCAAAAATTTCATCAACACCAATTTTTTTCTTCGCCTGGAAACCTGGATAGTTTTTCCATTCTTTAATTCAAATGCATTACCGGTGTTTTGGTTGAATTGCAGGAAACAGTTATTGACCAGGTGGCTTCTGTGCAAACGGGTGAAGCTTTGCTGGGGCAACCTTTCTTCAAACCATTTAAGCACTTTAGCGGTTAACAGCATTGTTCCATTACTGAAATAAATTTTTGAGTAATTGGAAGATGCTTCTACCCGTACAATGGTATTGGTATCAATTAAAAAACTGCCTGTAGAAGTGTTGAGCATTAATAATGAATTTTCCATTTGTAAATAGTTAATCGGTTAATGAAAGCTGGTTCATGAGTTGTTTCGTGAAGACACGAACCAAGGCTGAGCATGCTCAGCGAAAAGTACAAAAACAGTAAAGGCAATATTGTTAAAGCATTTATCAACGGTTTTATCTCTAACTTAAAAGCATTGGCAGATAAAAGCAAATGCAGTTCGGTGATTTATGTAATAAGTAAAGAATAGTAAACAATTAGGTCATGATCCCATGGCAATTCGTTGATAAGTGTACGGGCTTGCCCCCCGGCTCTCTTTATTTTCCAGTTATCTTTATAAGAAACAACAAAGGCATAACCCACACAATTTCCTTTAAGGCCCTTTTCAATTGTATTGGCAAATTTTTCAAAGTCGAAACTCATTTTAAAAAGTTTAGTGATTAATGAAAAGTTGCATTACCGCAGGAGTTAGAATTTTCCATGTGTAAATAGTTAATTGGTTAATGAAAGCTGGTTAATGAGTTGTTTCGTGAAGACACGAACCAGGGCTGAGGACACTCAGGCAGAAAAAGAATCTTTATTATGGGTCAAAAACTATAAAGTTGAAGGCACAATCCACAAAAGAATTACCATTGGTGGTAAAAACATTAAAACCAGTACCAGTACTATTAATTGAATACGTAGCATGTGGTAAATCGCCATTTATATTTCCTCTACAAGTAATTATTATAATGGAGGAGGTAGTAACTTGGGGGCATGAAATAAGGTAAGCTCCGTTATTAATGGTGCCACCATCCCGAGCCGATGTAAAATTAGTTGTACCTCCAGCCTTGGTTCCGTTGGCATTCACCCTACCGTAGCTTATAGGTAATAAGTGATAAGATGAACCGGTATTGGCTGCCGTGAGTTTATTTTCTACAAATCCTGTTACGTTCAAATTACCGGTAATGTTTGCATTTGCACTCACCAACATATTTCCGTTTACATGCAATCTTTCGGTTGGTGATGAAGTGCCTATACCGGTTCTGTTCGCCGTGTTATTAATAAATACTTCCCCACCTAACTGTACCTGGGCATTAGCATTAACGGCGGTAAGGGAAACATTACCGGCATTGGTGGTTTGCAATACCCCTGTTGATACGCCATTCAGGTTCATCTGCATAGAAGTGCCGGCACTCCCTGTTTTTTGAAAATTTATCATGTCTGTTCCATCCATCCTTAATATTACATTGCCTGCTGTATTTCCACCATTGGTACCAAAGCGAAGATTATCGCCGGATAATTGCATGAAGCCTTTATTAACCCCAGCATTTTGTAATTGTATAATTCCTGCCGGGTCGTTTACAATCATAGATGTATTGGAAGTAATAGCTGAGTTGAATGTAGCAGATGAATTTCCGGTAACTGCTCCCTGTAAAAGTGAAGTGCTGTTTACATATAAAGTTCCCAGCGAACTTAACCCTCCTGCTTCTACAATACCGCCTGCATCAATTCTTGCACTGGTTTTTACATTGCCAACTACATCTAATTTAACATCCGGGGTACCAGTGCCTAATCCTATACTGTCATTAATATTAAATATCCAGCTCCTTGTTGGCGATGAGTTCCAGAACCTGTTGTTCAGGATTTTTTTCCAAGTTGTGCCATCGTGATGATAGAATTCCTTAAAATCCGTATCATATACCATCAGACCATTGGGTGGTGTGGTAATTGCCTGCCGCTGTAGCGTTGTCATGGATGGTATCAGCAGGCCTTTGGTTGTGCTGCTGATATCTAATGCGGCTTTTGAATTTGGTGTGGTTGTACCAATGCCTACGTTGTTTTGTGCATTTATTGATTGGCCAATTACTGCCAGCAATAAAAAAAATAGTATTTGTTTCATTTTAAGTTGATTTTATTTCAACTCAAAGATGATTAACTATGAACGATAGGGCAATAGCGAAATGGGGTGAATTTAATGGGTAATGAACAACAGGCATCAGGCTGAATACCGGTGCTTTTCTTATTCAATTTCTTTAAACCACACTTACTGAAGAAAAATATTATTTTTGTACCATAAATTGTATAAGAATATGCCGGTAATATCAATGTTTTATGGAATTATTGTGATGATGTATTATTTTGATACCGATAAACACCACCTGCCGCATATCCATATAAAGTATGGTGAATTTACATGTGTTATTAGTATCGCAGATAGTGAATTGTTACAGGGTGAACTGCCCAAAAACAAACTAAAATTAGTATGGGCATGGATTGAACTGCACCGGGATGAATTATTGGCCAATTGGGAATTGGCGGTTAATGGAAAAGAACTGTTTAATATAAAACCTTTACAATAAGATGAAAAAAGTAATTAGTGTAAAACCGCTTAAGGACTTCATACTTCAAATAGAGTTTGACTCTAAAGAGATTCGTTTTTTTGATGTAAAGCCGTATTTGAATTTTGGAATTTTCACAGAGCTTAAAAGTGAAAATTACTTTAACGATGTAAGAACCAGCCTGGGCAGTATTACCTGGAAAAACGGGCAGGATTTTAGCCCTGAAACACTTTACCTGAAAAGTATAGTATATGCTTAAGTGAAACAGGGAAATTAGAAGTCCTGAAGACTTAATTAATTATGGAAACGATTAAAAAAGACATGCCTGCCGCACAAACAGTAAAAACATTTGATGCTGTAAAATATATGCGTCAGCAAAGAGAAAAATTAAGTGAGAAATTATCTAACATGTCGAAGAATGAAATTGTAGAATATTTCAGAAAGCGAAAATTAGAATCAAAGATAAAGCCCTGTGCCTGAGATTGGGTTGTAATTTGAAATTTCAAACAATCTTATCTCTTAAGGCCAGCGAAACGGCTTCGGTACCAGAATGTACATGCAGCTTGGCATATACATTGGTAACATGCGATTTTATGGTGTCGTGTGCCACAAATAATTCGGCGGCGATCATTTTATAACTTTTTCCTTCAACAAGTAACTGCAGTACTTTTTTTTCTTGTGTGGTAAGATGGTAATCAGCAGATGGCAATGCAGGTTTTAAATTATGCCTGAACAGTTCAATCACCCTGCGGGCAATACCGGGTGTCATGGGCGAGCCACCGGCCTGCACATCTTTAATGGCATCTAAATATCCATCGGGTGTGGTTGATTTTAAAATATACCCCGAAGCACCTGCGCAGATGGCGTTAAAAATAAATTCATCTTCAAAAAATACGGTTTGTATAAGAATATTTATTTCCGGAAAATTTTCTTTTATGATTTTTGTTGCTTCTATTCCATTCATACCCGGCATTTCAATGTCCATCAATACAATATCACATGGATAAGTATCCAGCCATGCAATTAAGTTACTGCAATCGGGATAAGCGCCGGCGCAGCTAAAGCCCTCTGCATTGTTAAGCAACAGCTCAAAGGTTTCCCTTAAATGTTTATTGTCTTCAAAAACAGCTACCCGTATCAAACTTATTTATTTTTACAAAATTGATAAAAAAACAACTTATTGCAATAGCGAAATCGGGTGAATATGCTTAAACCGGCATTTTCAATATTATTTCAGTTCCTGTACCTGCATGGGATTTAACTTCAATTCCGGCACCAAGCTCCTTAGCCCGGTATTGCATATTATCCAAACCATTCCCTTTTTTTATGATAGCTGCATTGAAGCCGCTCCCAAAATCTTTTACCTGTAATTGCATCTTGTTGTGTTGCAGCAATGCAGTTATATCTATTTGCGTGGTTCCGGAATATTTTACTGCATTATTCATTGCTTCTTTAAAAATGAGATATATATTTTTCCTTTGCTGCATGGCAAATTTTATTTTTTCCAGGTCTTCCAGGTTGATCGTTACAGCAATATTTTTAGTGTCGCATATTTCATAAGCAAATCGTTCCATCCGTTGTTTTAAACTTGCCCCTTCACTTTCACCCGGCTTTATCATCCACACAATGTCTCCCATTTTATCCATAGTTTCTTTTGCATTGGTACTCATTCTTGCAAGAATATCCTGGTGGGCAGTATCGCCACCTGGCTGTTGGGTAGCAATCTGGCTTAGCATATGGATACTACTAAGGGAGCTTCCAACTTCATCATGCAGGTCGGCAGCAATTTGATTACGCAGTTCCAGTTCTTTCATACGTTGCCGCAGGCGGTTACGATTTATTAAAAGGCCAATACCAAGGAAAGCTAATAAGGCAATGGCAGCAGAAGTTATTAACAGGAAACGTTGTTGTTTTAATTTTTGCTGTTGTAGCTCTTTGTTCTTACCAAGTAAAAGTATTTCCTTATCCTTTTCATCTACTTTAAAACGGGTTTGCATTGCGGCAATATCTTCAGTAAACTGTTGCTTAATAAGGCTATCATTTATTTCTTTATTTATTTTGAGAAATTCAAATGCCATACCCGGGTTTCCTGATTTGGAAAAAGCCTCGGCCAGCAAATCGGAAGACTCAAACTGAATATTGATGTTATTTTCTTTTTTTGAAAGAGTGAAAGCCTTTTGACCAGCTTCTATGGCCTGAGAAAATTTTTGTTGTTTCAAATACACACTGCCCAGGCATTCATAAGCATTTGCCATTTGTGTTTTATTATTTTGTTTTACGGCAAAATCCATTGAAAGAATTGCATACTTTTCTGCCGACTGAATATTATTAGCCTGTAAATATGCATCGCTCAGGTTTTCATGATACATTGAAAGATTATTAAAGTCTTTCAGGCTATCGCCAATTGTAATGGCGTTTAAAAAAGAAGCGATAGATTTTTCATAGTCACCAAGATGCTTGTAAACATTGCCATTATTATTTAATACAATGGCAGACATCTGCTTGTTGCCAATCTTGTTATACAATTTGTAAGCTTTGTCATAGTACCCGGTACTTTGTTGCCATTGCTCTTGCATATAATATACGGATCCTATCGTCTGAAAAACTCTTGCTCTTCTATCATCATTATTCGCCTTTTCTGCAAATTGCAGTGACGTATCGCAATCTTTTAAGGATTGATTCAGGTTGTTCAATTGCATATAAATGTCAGCCCTGTTGAGGTAGGCAAGAGCCAGCCGGTTAGGGTCAATGGCTCTATGAGAATAATATATAGCCGTATCAATATACGCCAATGCTGAATCAAGCTTTGAAGCAGAATTGTAGCAGGCAGAAATATTAAGTAAACAACCGGCAACACCTTTATCGAAGCCAAGCTTTTTTCCAAGAAAAACCCCGGCTTTACCATACTCAACAGCTTTTAGTGGGTCTGTACTTCTTACTAATCCTGCCAGCATCCGGTATGCAATAACTTTGCTTGTATCTTCCTTTGAAGTGGGTAAAGTCTTAAGTAATGAATCTATGACCGGATTTTGAGCCTTTACATCCGGTGACAGCAGTAAGATTGAAATAACAAGTAAAGAAATGGACTTTAGCATATTCTAATGTACTAAAGATTTCTTTGTAAAAAGCAAAAACACCGTCCCGCATTTTTGTGGGACGGTGTTTTCCTCTTATTCGCAGGATTCCCTGCCAGACTTTATTCTTAATATGTTGGAAGGCAGGCGGGTTTCTATATGTTGGTTTGCTGAATCAGATCACCCTGTTGCGGCCATTATGCCTGAAACGAAATGCATCAAGGCGGGTATTGCACTTCATTTTATGTATTCTCCTTTTTTCTAAAGGGGTTACTACTCCGTCTCTCTTTGCATTGCGCTGTACCATTTTTAAACGGATTACATCATTGCGCAACTGAACTTTCAACGGCACCAGAAAGGGTACAAAGCTTTTTTGGTGAACTGAACCCTGACTGGATGGAAAGGGTAATTGTAACACCAGAAGCATTGCAGCTTGCAGAAACATATGTGAATGAAAAAGTAGTGGGAGAAACAAGTATAGATGACTGTATCCACATTGCAACTGCAACACTTAACAAAGTAGATATTTTGGTAAGCTGGAATTTCAGGCACATAGTAAATGTGTACAGAATCCGTGGATATAATGCTGTAAATTTGAAAATGGGATTTCAAAATTTAAACATTCATTCGCCAAAAGAAATTGTAGGGTATGAAAAATAAAGTAAAAGCAGAAAAAGAGTTTGACACTGTAAAAGTGTTCAGGGAAATAAAAGACAAAATTTCAAAAGAAATAAAGGGCATGCCATTTGAACAATTGAAAGCTTACCTTGAAAAAAACAAGTTGAAAAGACTGAATAAATAAACTCATTCAGCCTGTCCCGTAAACCGGGGAATCCCTTAAAATTTGAACTGGCTTCCCGGAAACAGGAATGTTAATTTCTCAGTTAAGCCAGAGGGTTTGTTACACAAGTTTATCCCGAAGTGCCAGCGACACCGCCTCTGTACCGGAATGTACATGCAGCTTGGCGTAAATATTTGTTATGTGAGTTTTAACCGTATCAACAGCCACAAATAATTCAGCGGCAATCATCTTGTAGCTTTTTCCTTCTACAAGTAACTGTAGCACTTTTTTTTCCTGTGAGGTAAGGTTATAATCTTTTGCAGGCGAAGCAGGTTGTAAATTCTGTTTAAAAAGTTCAATCACTTTACGTGCAATGCCGGGTGTCATGGGTGAGCCACAGGCCTGCACATCTTTAATGGCATCTAAATATCCATCGGGTGTGGTTGATTTTAAAATATAACCTGATGCTCCGGCGCAGATAGCATTGAAGATATACTCATCTTCAAAAAAAACAGTCTGGATTAGGATATTGATTTTTGGAAAATGTTCTTTGATAATTTTTGTTGCTTCAATACCATTCATGCCGGGCATTTCAATATCCATTAAGACAATGTCGCTGGGCGATACCTCAAGATTGGTAATAATGTTGCGGCAATCGGGCCATGCGCCGGAGCAGGTAAACCCCGCCGTGCTGTTTAGCAGGAGTTCAAAGGTTTCCCGCAGGTGTTTGTTGTCTTCAAAAACGGCTACCTTTATCAAATTATTTTTTTACAAAGGTTGAAAATTCTGGTAACCGGGCAATAGCGAAATAGGGTGAAATTACAGCGGCATGTGCAATATCAGTTCAGTTCCCTGTCCGGGTATTGATTGTACCTGTAAACGGCCGCCCATATCCGCTGCCCGGTGCTGCATGTTGTCTAAACCATTTCCTTTTTTTATAAGGCTGCTGTCAAACCCTTTTCCAAAATCTTTTATCCGTAAAACCAGTTCCTTGTTCCGAAGGAAGGAGGCTATCTCCATTTTCAAAGTGCCGGAATATTTTACCGCATTGTTTACTGCTTCTTTAAAAATAAGCCAGGTATTTTTCCGCTGCTCGATTGTCAGTTTTGTTTTTTCCAGTTCATCTAATGATAGTTGTAGAGAAATGTTTTTACTGCCGCTTATTTCATAAGCAAACCGTTCCATCCGTTGTTTCAAACTGGCTCCTTCACTTTCATCAGGTTTTATCATCCATACAATGTCGCCCATTTTGTCCATTGTTTCTTTTGCATTGCTGCTCATGCGGGTCAGTATGTCTTTATGTGTTGTTTCGTTGCCTTGTTGCGAGGCCATCTGGCTCAGCATGTGAATACTGCTGAGAGAACTGCCAACTTCATCATGCAGGTCGGCGGCTATGCGGTTACGCAGCTCCAGTTCTTTCATCTGCTGGCGCAGCTTATAACGGTTGAATAAAAGAAAACCAGACAGCAGTAATAAGCCTGACAATATTAATGCGCCGAACTGAAATACTTTTTGCTTTTGCAGCCGGGCCTGGGTCAACTCCTGGTCTTTTTTTAAGAGGGTTATTTCTTTTTCCTTTTTTTCCACATTATACAGTTCTTCCATTTTTTTTACCTGTAGTTGAAGGTCGTTATTTTCAATACTGTCAATGGCCTGGTGGTATTTATTGTTATACGCCAATGCCTTATCAAACTCTTTGTTGGCAGTATAAAAGTCAACCATGTTTTTATAACCCGATGCCTCTCTGTTCAGGTCGCCCCTTTCCTGGAACAGTTCAATATTTGACTTTAACTTGTTTTCAGCAGCAGCCGTTGCATTGGCATTGTTTTGCAGGGCTATCAGTTCTGCTTCTATAGCTGCCAGCGAGGAAGTGTCTTTCAACTGTACAGCCAGTAATTTGCTTTGATTGAAATAGTCAGCCGCCTGTTTAAAATCTTTTTTGGCCTTATACACTTTTGCAATGCTATAGTAATTGCCCTTCTCTTCGGGAAGGTTCTTTAATTGCCTTGCGATACCCAGGCTTGTGTTGAAATGCACCAGGGATCTATCAAGTTCGCCCATACCAAAATAAATATCACCCAATCCGCTCTGCGCAGTTCCCAGGCCCCGTTTGTCATTCAGGGTTGTTTTTATCTTAACGGATTTATTTGCATAAACCAGTGCCTGCTTGTATTGCTTTAATTGTGCAAAAGAATTACTTAAACTTTGATAGCAAAATGAAATGCCCCTTTCATTACCAATTTCTTCAAATATCCGCAAGGCTTTCAGGTGCTGTTCTGTAGCTTTTTGATAATTACCAAGGGATAGATATGTGTTGCCGAGATTAAGCGTTTGCCCGGCTGTTGATTCCCTCTCTTTTATTTTGATATTCAGGGCAATCGCCTTTTCAAAAAAAGGTATGGCTTTCTGATAAGCCCCTGTTTTTTTATAGTGCAGTGCAGCTACTGCATAATACTGGGCTCCTATTGAATCTTTTACTGGCCCGGCAACTTTTTCGTAAATATTTTTAATCTCGTTAATATAATATTCGGCACTGTCAGATTTGCCGGTATTATACAGAAGGTTGGCTAAGTTTGCATAGGTGGCGCTTAGTTTTTTTGTATTATTTATTTTTTAGCAATTGTTATCGCTGCCGCAAAATATGCCCTTGCTTTTGCCGGGTACTTCCGGGTGTATTCAAATGCCAGATCATTATATGCCCTTATCACTTCTCCTTCGTCTTTATAGTTAGCAATTACTTTATTGAGGCTGTCTTCTATACTCTGCTGGGCCTTGCCTGGGAAAGGAAAGAAACTGATTGTTAGAAAAAATAAGCAGTATATTTTTTGCACGTACTAATTTATAAAAAAAATTACTGGTTTATAGCATTTAGTTTATGTGTGTAACTGTTTATGGAAGTCAAGCTTTCAAAGCTTGACTTCCTTTTAGCTATTATCTTTTCATATTTTTTTCATACACTTCAATCCATTTTTCCACAGTTATTTTACTGCACAACTCGCCAATCAGTTTGTAAGGAATATTCGCCGGCTTTTTAAAGCGCATACAACTTTTACCCATATCTAATTTTCCCAAACCGGTTTTGGCGTATTCACCGGTAAACCATTTAAACAATTTGGGATCGGCATAAATACCCATGTGGTAAAAGTTAATGCTGTTCTTTTGCGAAGCTATGCCCGCAAAAGGCAATGGGTCTTTTGGGTTGCAATGGTATCCTGCCGGGTAAATGGAATGCGGTACAAAATATCCCATATTGCCATAACCCATACCTTCTTTAAACCCCGTTGGTAAATTTTTTAAAATTATTTTACGCAGTTTGGCCATTGGCTCCTGCCTGTCGGCAGGAACTTCTTTTAAATACTCTTCAACAGTAGTTGCTTTAGATTGCATGGAAAAAATTTATTTGTTTTTTAAATTAAGCATTATATACACAGAAGCAAGAAAAATAAATTTGAACGAAGCGGTTTTAAGAGTTGACATTGAAGCTACGCTGATGAAGTTGTATCAATAGCTTATGGTGATATAAAAGTTGAATTAAGGGCATCTCTAAAAACTCTCCTTTTCCTCTCCTTTGGAGAGGATTTAAAGGCGAGGTTAAACAAAAAAAGGAGTTTTTAGAGATGCCCTTAAGGAAAAAAGCAAACCAATTCCTGAAAATGATATCTGGATTGCGGCCATTGCTCAGCGTTTTCAACTAATCTTAGATACCAGGGATAAACATTTTAATGAGATTGAAAGTATAAAATTAAAGAATTGGTATACTTCGCAAGGGGTACAACAGTGAATTTAATTTAGCTTATAATCTTAAAATTCAATCTGTATTTTAATTTATAACGCAATTAAAGATCCCCAATGGTATTCAGTACAAGAGGGCGACGCAACGATGTTGAGCAAGGAAATAAAGCCTGGACAAAAAAACTGAATTGCGAAATCCCGATCTTTTTCGGGAATCCCCATAGCTGCTTCTTCGTTGGGACAACAAAATTGTAACTCACTTTTTTAACCCTTGCGCAGTATAAGTACTTCAAAAAACAATCGGCTGCCATACAGTATCTCATCCATTCAGGACACAACAGGATACATAATACTCCAATAAGTAGTATCATGCAGATTATTTCCTAAAGTTTATACTTACTATATGCGTTCATTTTTTATTGCCCTTATTATTATTGGTTGTTCATTTGTTGGTACCGCACAAAAGCTGCCCTCCCAAAAAGCTGTATTAAAAACCATTCAGCTCGCCAACAGTTACTTCATGGCCAAATGGCCGGATGCCGGAAAAGAAATCCATGTGCCATCCCGTAACAGGACCTGGCCCAGCCATATATGGACCAGGGCCGTTTATTACGAGGGCCTGATGGCATTGTACAGCGTGGATAAACAAAATACCTATTACGATTATGCGGTACAGTGGAGCGAAAAACACGCCTGGGGTTTAAGGGGCGGTAATGAAACCAGGAACGGCGATAACCAGGCCTGTGGCCAAACTTATATTGATCTGTATTTGATAGATAAAAAAGAAGAAAGGATAAAGGATATCAAAGCCTCCATTGACTTAATGATGAAGACCAATAAAATAGACGACTGGAACTGGGTAGACGCCATACAAATGGCAATGCCGGTGTTTACGCAGTTGGGTGTTATATACAATGATACCAGCTATTTCAACAGGATGTATGAAATGTATGCTTTTACAAAATACAAACATGGTGATAAAGGATTGTTCAATGCGGCGGAAGGATTGTGGTGGCGGGATAAGGATTTTGACCCGCCATATAAAGAGCCCAACGGTGAGGATTGTTACTGGGGCCGTGGTAATGGATGGGTGGTAGCCGCCCTGGTGAGGGTGCTTTCCACTCTTCCAAAAAATGATGCCCACCGGGAAGAATACCTGGCCGATTTTAAAAGTATGATGGAGGCGCTTGCGCCATTGCAAAGAACAGATGGTTACTGGAATGTAAGCCTGCACGATCCCACTAATTTTGGCGGAAAGGAATTAACCGGCACTTCTTTATTCACTTATGGCATGGCATGGGGAATTAATAATGGATATTTGAATAAGAAAAAATATCTGCCCATCGTAAGTAAAGCATGGAATGCAATGTCGAAAGAATCCGTGCATGCCAATGGCTTTTTAGGATATGTGCAGGGTACGGGAAAAGAGCCAAAAGAGTCGCAACCGGTTACCCATACACGTGAACCCGATTTTGAAGATTTTGGCCTGGGTTGTTTTTTACTGGCAGGCAGCGAAGTTTACAAATTGAAAAAATAAATAGCTGCGTGCAGCAATCAAATGAAAGTAGGATTATTTATTCCCTGTTATATTGATCAGTTTTATCCGCAGGTAGCGGTTGCCACCATGGAGTTACTGGAAAAACTTGGTTGCGAAATTGTGTTCCCGCTTAACCAAACCTG
>JANOTW010000763.1:0-4837 GCA_031416575.1 Ferruginibacter sp. | reverse complement strand
GGTCCGGTGTCCCCACCGACCACGTCCTCCATCAGAATACTTCGCCAAAATGTGTAAGCAACCCAAACTCATCCACATTTTGCTCATAAAACATCGCTGATGAAAACCTGTAATCAGCAGGGTTGTTGCATAAAAGCCAATTTGGTTGCATCGGGTTTAAATGCATATAATCCTACCCCTGGCTGGTGCCCCACCAATTAGCGACAATTTGGTATGCACCTCTAAATAAAGCCTTTGTTCAAAACTTTTTTATGTTTGTTTGTTTACCTGTAAAATAAATTGTTAATCTTGCAAAGTTTATTCAAATAACTACAAATATATTATTATGAGCAACCCGGGAAGAAATGAGCCGTGCCATTGTGGTAGTGGCAAAAAGTATAAGAAATGCTGTTTGGAAAAAGATGCCGCTGCGGCAATAGTGGCATTGGCGCCGAAAAAAATGCAGGTGGTGGAAGCTTGGGAGCCGGAAGCCGATGAAAGGATGCATTTGAAAAACAATGAAGCGGATAGGGAATATGATGAAATGGATGAAGAAGGCAATGGCGATGATGAGAATGTGGTTGATGGTATGGAAGAAGAGGAAGAGGAGGATGATGAAAATGTGAATGAAGGTGATTTGGATGAAATTGAAGAAGAAGGTTTGGAAAACATTCATGATAAAGGGAAAAGCTTAACCAATAAAGACTATCCGGTTATATCTGAAGCGGATGAAAAATTGGTTGACGAATGGTGGGATGGATTAGATTATGATAAAGAAGCTGTAGAGATAAAAAAATATATTGAAGGCTTTATCCATGCACATCCGCAACTGGTGGAAAATTTGGGTTTGGAGCAGGAAGTGTTATTTGAATTGGGCCGTAAATATAGAGTAGCGGATAATGGTGACGAGTATATACATTTTCTTTTTTACATGAGAAAAGAATTTCCCGGCGCTTATGGAAGAAGCGGTGGCTACTTTGACTCGGACATAATCGCCTGGTTGATCGCTAATAAGCGGGAAGATGAAATTGAAAACTACCTTGGCTATTTTAAGGAATACCCGATTGATTTTATTGATGAGTTATTTGATGTGGTACGCTTACTGGAAGCAACGGATAATATTGAACCATTAATTTCATTGGCATCAGCCACATTGGAGCGGATAACAACCTCACATGAACTATTTGGAGGGGATAAAATTCTCTTTCCGTTGATTTCCCAAACAATGTCTAAATATCTTGATAAGGGTATTGCAAACATTGATATAGCTGGTTTTATGAATGAGCTTTCGAAAGTGCTTGCACCTTTTAACGTAGATAAAACGGATGAAACCCTGAACTATTGGAAGGCAACATTCGATAGTATTTTACGGCCATTTACAAACTGGCCTGTTGACATACCAAAAAAGAAATCCCAAATAGAAAACAGGTACATGAATATAGGAGATAACTTTAGCCGGTTCCTGCATGAACAAACTGGCATCTCATGGGTGAGCGCCCGTTATTATTCGGCACAAATTGACCGTTATTTCATGGAATATATAAGGTTGGCAAATGGGAAGATTAAAAAACAATTTGATTTTTCTGAAAATAAAATAGACAAAATTGTCGGATTGGCCTCAAAAAAGATAATATGGCTTGATTGTACAAAATCCATATCCATGCTTCAGGCGATCTATCATTTTGCCGCTTACCTGCAGGAGTGTGGCAATGCAACAGAACAGGAAAAATTAACCATTCAACAGGATTGCACGAATTTGTATAATATAGCTTTTCCGTCCCTAAAAAAAGAATTTGCAGAGGCGGATTGTTTTAAGGCATTTCCTTTTTTATAAGCAGCTTATTTTAATTTATCAACCCTGCCTGCCAGGCCGGCGGACGCTCCGGCCTGGTGTTTTAAAATGAATCGTGAAATTAATTTAGTAACACATTTTTTTGAGCCTGGTTTAATTGGATTTTAATCGAAATATACTGAACTCTCTGCCCCGCTGATGACAATAAAAGGCTCTAAACCACTTCCCGAAAAAATCTGAATTTCCAAAAGGGGAGGCCTTCTGACAGCTTATTAACTGCGCCTGATGAACCGCCCGGCATAACGCAATTAAAGTTCCCCAATGGTATTCAGTACAAGAGGGCGATGCAACGATGTTGCCATGAAATACTTCAGCCCGGACAAAAAAGATAAAAAAACATGCACATTAATCTTCGGGAGGTAAGGAGCACTCATCCGTTATTGAATAGCGAAACTATCCCCTGCTTGCTTTTACACCTGTACCCGATATATTTGTAAAAACTATTAAACATCATCCCCGGCAATAACATATTAGCCAGTCCCATTGAATACTTGAAAGGCGTAGGGCCTTTAAAAGGAGATATGTTGAAAAAAGAGTTAGGCATTTTTACCTTTAAAGACCTGCTCGAATATTACCCATTTCGCCATATTGATAAAACCCGGGTGGACAAAATCGCCGCTATCAATGCTGATACGGAGTATGCACAGGTTGCTGGCAGGTTAACCGGTTTTGAAATCATTGGTGAAAAAAGATCCAAACGGCTGGTAGCTTACCTGCAGGATGATACCGGCGAAATAGAACTTACGTGGTTTCAGGGAATTAACTGGGTTGAGAAAACACTGCAATCCGGCCAACTTTATTTGGTTTTTGGAAAGCCTGGTTTTTTCATGAATAAGGTACAGATGGGGCATCCCGAAATGGAAATATTTACTCCTGAAAAAGCGGGGGGTAAAAAATTTCTTGAACCAATTTATTCATCTACCGAAAAATTAAAAGTAAGGGGGCTCAGTGGAAGGGCGATGGGCAAATTGACGTATGCATTATTGCAAATGTTATCGCAAAAAGACTTTCCCGAAAATTTACCGGATACTGTTTGTAAACAATATCGTTTCATTACAAGATGGGATGCGTTTTGTAATATTCATTTTCCCTCATCGGAAGAATTGTATTTGCATGCTGTAAGGCGGTTGAAATTTGAAGAATTATTTTTCGCTCAATTGCGTTTAGGCCTGATACGCAGTACCCGGCATCGTTTTAGCAAGGGCTGGGTATTTGATAAAGTAGGCGGTCTTTTTAATACATTTTATAATAACTACCTGGCATTCCAGTTAACCAATGCTCAAAAAAGAGTGTTAAAGGAAATTAGAAGGGATGCGGGTAGCGGCAAACAGATGAGCCGTTTATTACAAGGCGATGTAGGCAGTGGTAAAACAATTGTAGCGTTGCTAAGCATGCTGATAGCGGCGGACAATGCCCGCCTGCCGGACGGACAGGGTTTTCAAAGTGTATTGATGGCGCCTACCGAAATTTTAGCCCATCAGCATTTCAATAATATATCCGAACTGCTGAAGGATATGCCCGTTTCCGTTAAATTACTTACAGGTTCAACCAGGGCAAAGAAAAGAAAAGAGATACTGAAAGCCTGTGAAGACGGCTCATTGAATATTTTGATTGGTACCCATGCGGTGATTGAAGATAAAGTACAATTCAAGAACCTTGGATTTGCCGTAATAGACGAACAACATAAATTTGGCGTGGCGCAAAGAGCGAAATTATGGAATAAAAATTCGCTCCCTCCCCATATCCTTGTTATGACGGCAACGCCTATTCCGAGAACACTTGCGCTTACCGCTTATGGTGATCTTGATTACAGTGTAATAGATGAATTGCCCCCGGGCAGGCAACCAGTTGAAACAATTCATCGTTTCGAAAATAAGCGGCCACAGGTAATGGATTTTATAAAAAAAGAAATTTTTAAAGGGCGGCAGGTTTACATCGTTTACCCATTAATAGATGAATCCGCTACATTGGATTATGAAAATTTATTGAAAGGGTTTGAGGAAGTGAAATCATTTTTTCCGGAACCCAAGTATTGGATCAGCATGGTGCATGGAAGGCAAAAGGCTGAACAAAAGGAAACCAATATGCAGAGGTTTGTAACAGGTGATACGCAAATAATGGTGAGTACAACTGTAATTGAAGTGGGCGTAAATATACCTAACGCATCGGTGATGGTAATTGAAAGCGCTGAAAAATTCGGGTTATCGCAATTACATCAGCTAAGGGGTAGGGTAGGAAGGGGTAGTGAAAAAAGTTTTTGCATATTATTAACAGGGTATAAAATATCCAATGATGCCAGGGAGCGCCTCAAAATTTTGTGTGCTACCAATGATGGGTTTAAAGTAGCGGAGAAAGATCTTGAAATACGTGGCCCGGGCGACATTGAAGGCACCAGGCAAAGTGGGCTATTAAACTTCAAGCTGGCAAATATAGTACAGGACAGGGTAATGCTTGAAGTTGCAAAAAATATTGCTACACTAATAATCGAGAGTGACCCTGATCTAAATGTGGCAGAAAATTTGCCGATAAAAAATCACCTTCAATTGCAGAAAGGCAAAACAGCATGGAGCAAAATTTCGTAGTTATTTTTCGTAGATAATTTAAGTAAGGGTGCATTTCAAATTTTCGCTCCACTTATCAAGGCCGTGGCCGATGGGACACCGACCACGGCTGGCTGCCCCTGGCTGGTGGAACACCAGCCAGCAAAAATTTGAATTGCACCCTAAGTAAACATTAGTGCGTTTTATTCGTTATGATTCAGTAAATTGTAAAAAATATCTTCCTTGAAAGTTTTTAAATTATTTGCGGCTTGCCTGTCTAATCTTGTGCTGATTTTTGGTGTTGTTACGCCATCTGTGGCGCAATTACAGTTTATTGAAAATAAGGGCCAGTGGGATAATAAAGTTAATTTTAAAGCCGATATTCAAACAGGGGCGTTTTTTATTGAGCAAAAAGGGTTTACCGTTTTACAACATAACACGGAGGACCTGGAAAAATTAGCTTCTT
>JANOTW010000762.1:0-1766 GCA_031416575.1 Ferruginibacter sp. | reverse complement strand
GTTGGACGCGCCGCCGACCCCGCCGACCAGATCGCGCGAGGCGGCGATAATCGCCCGGAACAGGTCGACGTCGTAGTTGTCATGCACGCCCTGCAGGACGGCGGCGACCCGCTCAAGCCCCATGCCGGTGTCGATCGATAGGCAAAACCGGTGATGGTGGAATTGATGGAAGAGGTATTGCAAAAATTAATGGGATTCTCAGTTTTCACATCATATTCCAATGCAAAAGATATAAAGGCAAAGTTTCTTCAAGTGAAATAAGAGACTTTAGAGGTGCTATGGTTGGTAGGACTGATAAAGGGCTTTTCATCACAACTGGAACATTTACAAGAGATGCCATTAGAGAAGCTAATAGAGATGGTGCTCCTGCTATTGATTTGATGGATGGTGAAAAAATTGCTGAAAAACTGAAAGAATTAAACTTAGGTGTTGATATAGAATTGAGAGAGCATATTTCCATTAACCAGAGATGGTTTGAGGATTTTTAATATGCTGGTCAATCGCAATACTGATTGCATCCGTCCAATCTATATTTTTACTAATTGGCTCAATTATTTTTTTGATTTCATCATGTGTTAACTCCCTTCCTAATTCATCTTTAGCTACATTTTGCACATCCTCTTCGTTTAGCCAATATATCATTGGGCTTTTGCTTTTTGTTTGTAGATATATATCTTTCATAACGCTTGTTTTTTAGTAATGATATTTCCGATTTTGAAACAGAGCTTCGGCTGCACTGCTTTTCATTGTGTTGTGTTTGTTTTTGATGTCGGCAAATAAAGTATTGTCATTGGCTTTGATGTCAAAGCCACTTAAATTGCCAACTTCAAATCCTTTGATGCCACCCAAAACCTGTTCATGAAAAGTGCCAATAGAATTATTGATGGATTTATCTATTTGCCGTAAAATTTCAGAGGTGATAAGGCTTTCCTCGTCAATGTCATTGAATTTTGAATCAAAGGTTAATTTAATTGTGTCAACCTTATTGGTATAGAAATTCTTTTTGGTGATATTGTTTTTGGCTTTTAAATATGCCTTATGAAGATTGCCAATGCAGCTTAATAAATGGTCGTCCGATATAAAATTTACGTGCTTATTTTTCATCTAAATCTTTGCGTTAATATTTTGCCCGCTAAAATAACAGTTTTTGTCGAGGTTTTGTCTGTCTGCTTGAATTTACAGGGTGGTCGTGTAGAATAACAGCTAACGGTTACGGCTTGGCGATGTGGTGGTATTTGAAAGTCGTCCGCCCGGGAGCGCTACCAGCCACCCGTATGTTTTTTATTCCCTTTACATGAAATTCGCCGGCCAGTATTTTTGGCCATAAAGCTATGGCCACTTTGGTAGAAGCATAATTCAATTGCCCCAGCTCCCCTGCCTTATTAATAGATGATATGGGTATCAATACGCCCGCCCAGTTATTATCAATCATCCTGATGGCCGCTTCCCGCAGGGTAAGAAAAACGCCGGTAGGGATGATTCATTCAGGTGAACGGGACCCCCCATCCCCTAAAGGGGAGTTATTCGAACAGTTCATTTTTGTTAATGGCCTTTAATGGAGTTATAGAGCGTATATAATTTTTTGCATTGTAACCCATCGACCAACCCCGTCTTGTAATTCAAAGGCTGTGTCAATATTTTTGCTACCAAAACAAAAATACCATGCGAGCAGCCACCGAACACCGCACTACCATGTTTTCATTAATTGAAAGCTGGCAACAAAGCGGACTTAGCCAAAAGGCCTTTTGTAAACAACATCAGATTTT
>JANOTW010000761.1:0-9102 GCA_031416575.1 Ferruginibacter sp. | reverse complement strand
TAATACAGCGGCGGGCTATACGGAATATTTACCACCGCTGCTGGTGAATGAAGCCTCCGCTTACGGCACCGGGCAGTTGCCGGATAAGGAAGGGCAAATGTATCATGTAACCGCGGACGGGTTGTATTTAATACCTACGGCAGAAGTGCCGGTGACCAATATTTACCGCGATGAAATTGTAAAGGAGGCTGAGCTTCCTGTAAAGATGACGGCTTACACACCCTGCTTCAGAAGGGAAGCCGGCAGCTTTGGAAGCGATGTGCGTGGATTGAACAGGGTACACCAATTTGATAAGGTGGAAATAATTCAACTGGTGCATCCGGACGAAAGTTATACCGTATTGGAATCAATGGTAGCGCATATCGAAAAATTGTTACAGTCGCTGGAGTTGCCTTACCGCATACTGCGTTTATGCGGTGGCGATATGGGTTTTACCAGCGCTCTTACTTACGATTTTGAAGTGTATAGCGCTGCTCAGCAAAAATGGCTGGAAGTGAGCTCTGTCAGCAACTTCGAAACTTTTCAAACCAACAGGATGAAGATAAGGTACAAAGATGCCGGTGGCAAAACACAATTGTTGCATTCCTTAAACGGCTCATCGCTTGCATTGCCCAGGATAGTAGCTTCTTTACTGGAAAATAACCAAACGGAAACGGGAATACTATTACCAAAAGTATTACATGGTTATTTTGGCGCTGCTTCAATTTAATTTTATGTCCGCTTGATAAGGTTGCCAACCTTGTGCAGGATATTTCGAAGCGCCATCTTTTTAGTATTCTTTAACATTGTTGTTGCAGCTAATGAGGTAATTCATGACTCTTCTCTTTACTTAATATATTTTTATTATCACCTAAACCAACCCGTTATGAAAATTAATTTACTTGTTATTTTCTTATTCACCTCTTTACTTTTAAATGCTCAAATAAAAAAGGGGGCATTGTTTATTGGTGGCGATGTATCGGTGTATGGTTCCAAAAGTAAAGGCACGGATCCTGCTAATCAAGTTACTTCACAAAGCAATGGCTTCAATTTTTCTCCATCCCTGGGCTGGGTTACTAAAGAAAATGTGGTAGTAGGTGGAAGGCTAACAGCCTCTTTCTTTAGAGATAAGAACCAGCCTTCTACATATTATAATAAGGGCAATCGTATAGGCGCCGGCATCTTTATGCGTAAATACCTGCCGCTTGGTAAATCATTTTATCTTTTTGGGGATGGAGGCCTTAATGCCCAGTCAAGTTATAGCAAACAGATACAAAACCCTCCAATGCAACAATCGGTTTACACTATACAAAAAGGGTTAGCGATTAGTGTTACGGTGTTTCCCGGACTGTCTTATCAGGTAAAAAAGAGCTTGTTTATTGAAGCGGCGTTAAATAACCTTATTTCACTGGGATACGAAAGAAACAATACAGAACAAAGAAACCAGAACGGTAATTACTTCAAGGGTGTAACTAACAGTTATAATTTATCCACCAGCCTCGGTAACGGAGTACCATTGCAGCTTGGCATGCGCTGGATGTTTAGTAAAAAGTGAATGATAAAGGTGGACTAACTGTTTAACCTGCCTGCATTTCAACCCATACATTTTCATTGGTTTTTTGTAACTTTTTAATTCGCCGGTTCATTACATAGAACCATGCCGGTGGCACCATTGCAAGTATCATGCTGCCGGGGTAACCTGTTGGTAATTGTGGCGCATCCGGGTGATTTTTCAATATTTGATATTTTCTGCTGGCCAGATAATGATGGTCACTATGACGGCTGAGTTCAAACAACATTAACCGGCCTAATATGTGATTACTGTTCCAGCTATGGTGTGGCATGGTGCGTTCGTATTTGCCTATTCCCGATTGCTTACGTTGTAATCCGTAATGCTCAATGTAATTGACTGTTTCCAATAAAATAATTCCAATAAAAGCTGCACATAAATAATATGCGGTAACAGTTAAGCCAAATATAAAAAATATTGTTGCCACAAATAATAACTGGATGATTTGTGCCTGTAGCATTTCATTTTTATAATGTATAACCGGCAAACCATTTTTTCTTACTTCTGCATTGGCAATTTTCCATGCGGACAGGTAAGAGAAAACAATGGTACGAAAATAAAAAAGGTACACCGGCTCATTGTACCGGGCGCTGCTTGGGTCATCTGGCGTGGCTACGTTTTTATGATGGCCTTTATTATGCTCAATAAAAAAGTGCATGTAAAGAGAACTCAATAAGGATGCTTTTGCCAGTTCCTGTTCAAAAGCATTTACACGATGGCCAAGTTCATGCCCGATGTTGATGCCAAATGTGCCGCATAATAAACCCATTGCCGCAACCCTGCCTGCAATCTCCCACCAGGCAAGCGTATCACGCTGCAGCGATTGTAAAAAAAAGAATAGCGCCGCAAATTGAAGCGCTACAAATACATACAGCATATAATCATATAGCCTGTCTTTTTTAGCCAATTCTTCCTCAGCGGTATCCATATTTTTTACATCCGGCTTCAAAACCAATTCCATTAAAGGTAATAGTATCCACGCATACATGACCGGTGACCATGTTAACCAACCATGTGAATAAAACGCACCAAAAGCCAATACATAAATAGTGGCTGGTGAAAGGTATTTTAATGCTTTTACGTTCATGAAATTTAAGATTGTGTTTACAAGTTAATAAATCCGGCTTAAATAATTACTTTACACAGGGTGCATTCCAAATTGTAGCTTCATTTTGAGGCAGTGGCCGGTGCAAACACCGGCCACTGCTGATTGCCCCGGCTGGTGTCTCCACCAGCCAGCGGTCATTTGCAATGCACCCTTTACACATATTTATTCAATTGTTTTTTTTGAATTCCAATTAAACAAATTTATAAAGTACCCGTCATAATACCCGCCAAATAAAAAACAACCTCATTTAAACCAAACCTGTCGAAATGCAAGTTACAAACCGATTAAAAAATCAGCATCTTTTGTGGAGGGCGGCTTTTGGCCCGATGGCTGAAAACGCAGCAGGCATAGATGGCTTATCTCAAAAAAAGTTATGGCACCTGCTGTTAAAGACTTCCGAAAGACAACCCGAAAAAATAGAGGTAGCATCAGATAGGTTTTATTTTATATAGTTCCATTAAAAGCACCTGCAGGCTTCACAGGTTTTAAAAATCGGCGAAGCCTTTTCTTTAGTTTGTTGTCCAATTATTGTCCGGGCTAAGAAGCAATGTGGGTCATCCTTGCATCGCCCTCTTGTACCGCATACCTATGGGGATCTTTTCCCACGTTATTTGTAAAATACAACACCGTAGAGACAAGGCAATGCCTTGTCTCTACAATATTAAACCAGCGATTGATATCATGCGACGAACCTCCGCCAACAATCATAACCATTTAAATCATAAAAATCATAGCTCAGACGACCATTGCGGGGACAGTGCCTTTTTTATGATGCCGGCCCCTATAAATGCGAACTGAATACATTTTACTATTCAGACAACATAACGTGGGAAAAGATCCCCATAGGTATGCAGTACAAGAGGGCGATGCAACGATGATCATCATAGCTTCACTGCCCGGACAAAAAATTTCCCTCGCGTTCTTATCGCTTGTGCATGACAAAAGAAATGTTCTTAAAAACTTATAAATAAAAAAGGCGGCTAATAAGCCACCTTTAAACTTGTACCTGCCGTGGAAAATTTTATTTTTTTAATGCAGTCCGATAGAGCATCCATCCCATGGTGGCAAAAAACAACACACCCAATAAAAAATAGCCCCCGGTACCTAATGCCGTGCTTAAAGAATGTTCCATTGAAATTTTCTTTAAAAATTTATCACCTCCGTCACTGCCCGAAAGGAAAGCGATGATAACACCCGCAACCGCTCCACCTGCCACCAGCCCTGTGGCGAATAAACTTCCTTTTCCTAATTCATCTTCTTCGGCGTTTACGATAGTATTTTCTTTTTTCTTTTTAATATCAACCAAACCTTTGATGGCGCCACCTATAAAAATGGGCAGTGTAGTGGACAAAGGAAGATATGCGCCCACAGCAAAACTCAATGATTTAATACCGCATAGTTCCATTACCACGGCAACAAATACCCCAACAAAAACATATTGCCAATCGAGGTTGAATGAAAGGATACCTTTTATTAAAGTTGCCATTAAAGTTGCCTGGGGGGCCGGGTATTTTTCGGTGCCTATAGCATGGTGAATCCCCTGTGCTACCATTTCGCTGGTAGGTTTGTCGAGGTATTTAATGGTAATGCCAATAACAACGGATGATACGATAGCGCCAACAAATAACGCTATTTGCTGATTGCGGGGAGTGGCCCCTACAATATATCCGCTTTTTAAATCCTGTGATGTAGCGCCTGCGTTCGCAGCCGCGATACAGATCATTCCGCCTACAACCAACACAAGTGGTTCGTAAGCATTCCCCGTCCAGCCTACTGCCATAAAGATGAGGCTGGTACCCATTACCGTCGCAATGGTCATCCCACTGATAGGATTGTTGGAAGAGCCGATCAATCCAACAATCCTGGATGATACGGTAACAAACAAAGCCCCGAAGATGATCACCAAAATGCCTATTAATAATTTCTGTAAAATGCTGTCGCCAGGTACCTGTGGCAACAATGCGATTAGTGCTACCAATCCTAAACTTCCAAACGCGACTACTTTTATATTGAGGTCTTTTTCAGTTCTTAAAACAGTATTGGTTTTTTCATCAGCAGATTTATTTTTGATGGAGCTAACACTTCCTTTGATTGATTTAACGATAGTAGGAATGGTTTTAAACAAAGTGATGATACCACCGGCTGCAACAGCGCCTGCCCCAATTTGCCGGATGAAAGCATAATATATGGCTGAGGGATAATTAGTAAATGTATGCGTGGCGGCATTCCATCCACCTTTGCCGCCATCTTTTGCCAGGTCTGTGAGATAACCCAGTTTTACTAACTGGCCGGCAATAATATCGGCAGGCACCACGGATGATAAAAGCGGTATTAAGACCAGCCAGCTTAATACACCGCCCGCAACCAAAACACCGGCAATACGGGGGCCAATGATATAACCAACCCCTAAATATTCGGGCGTTATTTCTCCACTCACCTGGGCGGAAGGAAAAAATTTATTGACCTGTTTGGTTGCATACACAGGTGTTTCAGCAATCACGTGCAATATCTTTTGCAGGATGGCATATCCAAATGCTACACCCAATCCCCAGAAAGCCGTTTTGGCGAAATCGCCGCCTTTTTCCCCTGCTTTTAAAACATCGCCACATGCAGTTCCCTCAGGATAAGGCAGGGTTTCATGTTCATCTACAATCAGGGCTTTTCTTAAAGGGATCATTAATAAAGTACCCAGCATACCGCCTACAATAGCCAATATCAATATGGTGAGATAATTAAAATAAGAAGCGCTGTCCGGTGAGGAAAGAAATAAAAATCCGGGTAAAGTAAAGGATACGCCCGCTGCGATACTTTCCCCGGCGCTCCCGGTAGTTTGTATGATATTATTTTCGAGGATCGTTGTTTTAAAATATTTCCTTCCCAGCGTAATAGCGATTACCGCGATAGGAATAGATGCGGAAACAGTGAGGCCTGCTTTTAATGCAAGATAAACGGTAGCGGCGCCGAATATCACGCCAAATAAACTGCCCAGCAAAATTGACTTTACAGTCAATTCTTTCATTATGGTTTGGGGAGATACAAATGGTTGGAATAGTTTTTTTTCAGACATGCAATGTTGGTTTTAGTGAAGGAAGAATAATTTAAAAGGCGATACAAAACTGTATCGCCTTTTAATAAAATAAATAATATTATGCCGAACCCGTTTTATCTTTTAGGATCTGGTTCAGCGATTTTAATCTTGAATAGATGAGTATGCCACCTATAAATGCTGCGATCACTAAAATAAGGAAGAACATTTTTTTGTCTGTAAAATCATCCCAGAAACTTGTCATAACTCCTGCAATCTTGCCTCCAATAGAAGTGGACAAAAACCATCCTCCCATCATCAGGGCGGTAAGCCTGGCAGGCGCAAGTTTAGAAACCAGGGATAAACCAATAGGGCTTAAGAAAACCTCACTGATGGTAAATACAAAATAAGTTCCCCATAACCAGGCAGGCACTGCTTTATAACCGTAAATAGATGGAACAGACATTACAGCGAAAACCATTACCAATGCCGATAAACCTGAAATAAACAAGGCCATGCCAAATTTCGATGCAGTTGAAGGTTCCTTATTCCGTTTTCTCAAGTACCCAAAAAATGGAACAAAAAATAAGGTAAGTAATACAATAAATAAAGGGTTGATGGATTGGAATAATTCAGTGTTGGCTAATTTTACATCCTTACCCTGCGGCCACTCCCTTTTTGGAACGTTATTAAAATAGGGGTCTGGCCCCATCACCTGTACTATCCGGCCACTGTCATCTTTTACATTTACAAAGTATTCATTCACTTTATTTACTAATCTTGGGGTATCGGTTACCGTTTGTAACATACCCAATCTTCCGGCAAATTTTTCTGTAGTGGGCGTAACGGACCTGTCCGTATGTTTTTCAGCCCACAAGGTTAGCCCTGTGGAGTTTTGATTATAGATAGTCCAGAACACTATTGATATGGTAAAAATGAATAAGAGGGAACCAATACCTTTTTTATCCTGTCCTTTTGCCTTCACATACAGCGACACGTAAAAAGCAATGATGGGGATACAGGCAAATATAAACGCATCATTGGCCGGACTACCCATGATTGTTAACCCGAAAATTTTATTAGGTACCACCCAACCAATAACCGCCGCGATAATGGCAGGTAAGAATACATAAAGAAATATTTGGGACAAAGGCATATCTTCCACCTGCACGGGTTTTTTAATATCGCCTACTTTTACATGTTTTAAATTTAAAGCAAGAATTATCATACCAATGATCAGCCCTACTCCCGCAGCCGCGAAAGCATAGCCCCAGCCATAATTATTACGTAGATATGCGGCAACGAAATTGCACACAAAAGCTCCGATATTGATACCCATGTAAAAAATATTATACGCATTATCTTTTAAAGGTTTAAGATCTTCCCGGTTATATATATTTCCAAGTACGGTAGAAATATTGGGTTTGAAGAAACCATTACCTACAATTATTAATGCCAAAGAAATGAACATGGCGGTATTTCCAGGAAATGAAAGCCCAAAGTAGCCAGCCGACATTAAACTGCCGCCAAGGAAAACAGATTTAATATAGCCGAGGTACCTGTCGGCAATAAGTCCTCCAATAAAAGGTGTGAGGTAAACAAGTGCGATAAAACTACCCACAATATCGGCTCCTATATTTTGAGAAAGCCCCTTCCCCCCGGTGGTGGTATCAATCATATAAAGGAAAAGAATACCTACCATCAGATAATATGCAAACCGTTCCCACATTTCGGTAAAAAACAATACATACAATGCTTTTGGGTGTTTGCCGGTTTTTATCTTTTCAGTCATACAGGTTTTTTTGCGAATGATAATTTGATATTAATCCCTCAAAGTAGCAATTTTCCTTTTACTAAAATCAAAAGCAATCCTTTCTATTTTTAAAATCACGCAAATAAATTTCATGTTGTTTGAAAAAAATAATATGGTAAACTGTTTCAGTAACTTTAATTTCGTCTCCATAATTTGATCCATATTTTTTATAAAAAAACTGTTTAGTTCATGAATATTCTTATAATCGGCGGTGGTGGAAGAGAACACACCTTAGCCTGGAAATTAAAACAAAGCGCTTTATGTGATCAATTGTTTATTGCGCCTGGTAATGCCGGTACCGCACAGGTGGGTATCAATGTAGCGATTGCCATTACTGATTTTAATGGATTGTCCTCCTTCTGCCTCCTTAATAAAATAGATATGATGATAGTAGGGCCTGAAGAGCCGCTGGTAAAAGGTATCTACGATTTTTTTAAAAGCAATCCGCTTACTGAACATATTCACGTTATTGGCCCGTCCAAAGAAGCTTCGCGGCTGGAAGGAAGCAAAGCTTATGCAACAGCGTTTATGCAGCGTCATAATATCCCTACCGCGGCATACCGGGAATTTGATGCAAATAATTTTGAGGAAGGGATTAATTATATAAAGGGCCATTCATTACCAATAGTTTTAAAAGCAGATGGTTTGGCTGCCGGTAAAGGAGTAATAATTTGTAGCAGTCAAATTGAAGCATTGGCGGAGTTTGAGCTAATGATACAGCAGGCGAAATTTGGCGAAGCTGGCAAGCGGGTGGTCATTGAGCAGTTTTTAGATGGGATTGAGCTAAGCATGTTCGTATTAACGGATGGAAAAAATTACGTATTGCTTCCCGAAGCCAAAGATTATAAAAGAATTGGGAACGGTAATACAGGCCCCAATACCGGTGGAATGGGGGCGGTAAGCCCGGTGCCATTTGTTGATGAAGCCTATCTGCAAAAAGTAAAGGAGGCTATCATAGAACCAACTATTACAGGCTTACACATCGAAAAACTGGATTATAAAGGCGTTGTGTTTATAGGTATAATCAATGTAAATAATGAGCCTTATGTTATTGAATACAATTGCAGGTTTGGGGATCCTGAAACTGAAGTAATCATTCCCCGCATCGAAAATGACCTGGTGGAGATTTTATTGGCTACGGCTCAACAACGGTTAAATGAAATTACTATTAAAACGAATTCCATGGCTGCGGTAACTGTAGTGGCGGTAAGCGGAGGTTATCCAAACGATTATGAAACCGGCAAAGAAATTCACGGTTTGGATGATACCGAAATTGTGGGTTCCATCATTTTTCATTCGGGTACCCGGCAGGAAGGCAATAAGGTGCTCACAAATGGGGGAAGGGTTTTAGCCATTACCTCTTTTGGGGATAATATCGCCGAAGCCGCGGAACAATCCAATTATTTGCTGGAGCAAATCTTTTTTGAAGGTATTTATTCCAGGGATGATATTGGATTTGAATTCAGGTAATGCGGTTGGTGGTTGGTGGTTGGTTGATCGTTGATAGTTGAAAGTTGAAAGTTTGAAAAACGTCATCTTATAATTGTTATACTTAACAAAGAATAAAATAGTGATTTTATATTGTACCGGATAATGAAAAAGTTGAA
>JANOTW010000760.1:0-2692 GCA_031416575.1 Ferruginibacter sp. | reverse complement strand
TTGCCCATTGAACTTTACTTTATTTCGCCTATTATCGAATGATTTAAACGCAAAAGTAATCTTTACCCGGTTAGTGTGGGAATCACACACCAACTTCTTTTTTAGTTAATTGCCATTTTAAGTCCTAAACTAATTTTTTTTACGCTATGAACAATCAAAAGAATTATGTCCTTTCCATGATCATAATTGGGGCGCTTTTTTTTATTTTCGGATTTGTCACCTGGGTTAATGGCACACTCATTCCCTACCTTAAAATTGCCTGTCAATTAGAAACGGATTTTCAGTCGTACCTGGTAGCTACTGCTTTTTTTATTGCCTATACGGTCATGGCTATTCCGTCTTCTTATGTGTTGCGCAAGACAGGATACAAAAGAGGGATGGCCATTGGCTTATTTATAATGGCAATAGGTGCGATTCTGTTTGTTCCGGCTGCAAATGCACGCGACTATAATTTATTTCTCGTTGGGTTATTCATCATTGGTACAGGCCTGGCGTTGTTGCAGACTGCCTCTAACCCATACGTGTCAATCATAGGCCCCATTGAAAGCGCGGCTACAAGAATAAGTATCATGGGCATTTGTAATAAAGTTGCCGGAATACTCGCAGGATTAATTTTTGGTTACATCGCCTTAAATGATGCAGATATTTTGGAGAAGAGTCTTCTGACCATGGATGCCGCCACGAAGGAAAGTACATTGAATGAATTGGCAAGCCGTGTGATTGTGCCATACATGATTATAGCCGGAGTTTTGGTGGTACTGGCTATTGCCATTCTCTTTTCAGGGCTTCCAGATATACAGGAGGAAGGTGAAGATGAGAATATAAAATCAGCAGGGGTGCGCAAGACCAGTGTACTTCAATATCCACACCTCGTGCTTGGCGTGGTTGCACTTTTTCTATACGTAGGGGTTGAAGTAATGGCGGGGGATACAATTATCAGTTATGGTAAATCATTAGGTATTGAGCTTTCAACGGCAAGGTTTTTCACTCAGCTTACATTGGCATTTATGCTGATAGGTTATATAGCGGGCATCATCGCCATTCCAAAATATATTTCTCAGGCAACAGCGCTGCGCATTTGTTCGGTGTTCGGTGTAATATTCACAATCTTAGCTGTGGTTACAACTGGCTTTACGTCAGTCGCTTTTATTGCCATGTTAGGTATCGCCAATTCTTTAATGTGGCCTGCCATTTTCCCATTGGCTATTGATGGTTTGGGAAAATTTACCAAGATCGGTTCGGCCCTACTCATTATGGCCATTGCAGGCGGTGCCATTATGCCTTTGCTTTACAGTAAGCTTTCAGAAGGGTGGGGTACACAAGACGCATATTTGTTGATGGTGCCCTGCTATCTGTTCATTTTATATTTTGCTACAAAAGGGTATAAGATGGGGAAGGCTATTGCGTAAGCACTAACAAATTTTAAAAATGAAACCATTAAAAAGCACACTTATTTTAATTGGTATACTGAGTACCTCCTTTTATACTAACGGACAGTATTATCAAACTCGGGACTTCACCGCAGAAAACCTTTTTACGGGAAATATTGAAGGCCCCAATGTAGACAAGAAGGGGAATCTTTATGTTGTCAATTTTCAAAAAGATGGAACGGTTGGTGTGGTTAATAAAAAGGGAAAAGTAAAACTGTTTGTTACGCTGCCCGAGGGAAGTACTGCAAACTCCATCATGTTTGATGCGAATGAGAATTTATTGTTGGCTGATTTCACAGGCCACAATATTTTGAAGGTCAATAAAAAGACAAAAGCAGTTTCCGTCTATTGCCATAATGATCAATTCAATCAACCGAATGATTTATGCATCAATAAGAAAGGACAACTTTTTGCATCTGATCCTAACTGGAAGGAAAGCACTGGCAAACTCTGGCGCATTGATACTAATGGCGTTGAGGTTTTGCTAGCGGAAAATATGGGCACCACAAATGGTATTGAATTAAGTCCTGATGAAAAAATATTATATGTGAATGAAAGCGTGCAGCGTAAAATTTGGGCGTTTGATGTGGATGATTACGGAGGTATCAGCAACAAACGACTCTTAATAGAATTTCCTGACTTTGGGTTCGATGGAATGAAGTGCGACTTGGAAGGGAACCTATATGTATCCCGATACGGCAAAGGCACTATTGTTATAGTTACCCCGGATGGAGAAATCGCCCGCGAGGTTGAGTTAAAGGGAAAGAACGTCAGCAACATCACCTTTGGTGGAAAAGATGGCTGCACGTGCTATGTGACTTTGCAAGATCGAAAGTGTGTGGAAACTTTTCGTTCTGAGATTCCGGGTAAGAAGTGGAGATGACCAGCTCCCTTCTCCTTCAGGAGAAGGGCAGAGCCTGCCTGCCGGTGCCTGCCAGTAGGCGGGTGAGTAGAGGGAAATGCCTTACTTTACTCGTTTATCTTTTTCTTTTTTGATAAAGCCTTTTGAGCTATCTCTTTTTGTTTCTTGGCAGTATTCAAAGCCTCTCTTTACCAACTCTTGCCAACCATCTTTAAAAGGCTCTGCTTTTTTACTTGGAACAGATTGTATTATTCTTAGAACTCCTCCATTATCACCGCTATCTGTCACGTATTTCTTCCCATCGGAGGATTGTAATTTCAGGTTGTACACAAATCGTGGACAACTCAATGCCGTTTTGCGATTCCCTACTTTTTAACATACTCCAGTAATTTCTTGGGTT
>JANOTW010000759.1:0-2049 GCA_031416575.1 Ferruginibacter sp. | reverse complement strand
TTGACAGTCAACCCCGCCATTCGGGGCTTATGCCCGTTGGGGTTTTTCCAGAAAATAATATAAAGCGATGATTTTGATTTGAAGTCAGGCCGGGAGTTCTGAATTTATGAATGGGTTAACAAAACACAATTAAAGCTCCCCAATGGTATGCGGTACAAGAGGGCGATGCAACGATGCACCACATAGCTTCTTAGCCCGGACAAAAAAGATAAAAAACATACACTTTAAACTGCTAAAGGCCCGGAGTTCTGAATTTGCAAATGGCCTTATCGTTTATGAGCGGAGAAGTTGATAAGTGAGCCTGCTGATATACAATGAACACAGCGGACGGGGCCTTAAATTCCTGAAGGGACTTTGAGACATCAATGTTGGTGGATATTTTGTATTGATGAAAAGGGGATATCATCAACCTATAATGGTTTACAGCATTTTTAATTCAAACATCCCTAAAATTATTAAGCGTTTAAATACTGGTAAAGCACGCCGGGCCTAAGTTTTCCCGCTAACCAGCGGGGAACAGGGGGCTTTTATTTTACTTCCATCTTTAGCAACATTTCCTTTTCGATAAATGCTTCCAGTTCATCGCCTACCACGCATTCACCTACACCGGCTGGCGTACCGGTAAATATAAGATCGCCGATGTTTAAGGAAAAATAATTGGAAATATGGGAAATAATATAATCGAAATTAAAGATCATCTCGCCTGAATTGGCCTGTTGTACTAATTCCTTGTTTTTATAAAAACTGAAGTTGATGTTCTTTTTATTAAACCCGGGCACTATATCCATAAACTTACCCACTGCCGCGGAATTGTCGAATGCTTTGGCTTTTTCCCATGGCAATCCCTTTGCACGGAGGTCATTCTGTATATCCCTTGCTGTAAAATCAATCCCGGTAGTTACGCCATTGTAATAATTGTTGGAATGCCGTTCCTGTATATATTTTCCATTCTTTGATATTCGCAGCACCAGTTCACACTCATAGTTAAGTTCGTTGGTAAACTCAGGATAGTAAAAAGGTGTATGGCTTTGCAACAATGCACTTTTGGGCTTCATGAATATGACCGGTTCTTCCGGTATATCATTGCCAAGTTCTTTGGCGTGTGCCGCATAATTTCGGCCTACACAAATTATCTTCATGGTTTCAGTTGTTAATAATTCCGAATATAGCAACGAATATAGACAAATCAGATAAAAAAAACAATTATGTATAAGTGAAGATAATTTTTACGCCTTTATTGATAGCTTATTTACTTCGTTCATGGTTTGTTCTATACCGATAGCAACAAAACTTTCAATTATGTCAATACACTTTTGAATTTTTAATTGAACAGTAGCCACTTCATTGTTTAACCATTTACTCAACACAAAATCGGCCTGCATTCCTTTGGGATAATTATTGCCGATACCAAAACGGAGCTTGGGGTATTTATCAGTTCCCAGGATATTTTGAATATCTTTAAGACCGTTGTGCCCCGCATCCGTACCGTTAGGCCGAAGCCTCAGCTTATCAAGGGGTAATGCAAGGTCATCTACAATGGTGAGGGTATTTTCCAATGGCACTTTTTCTTTGTCCATCCAATATTTAAAGGCCCGGCCACTTAGATTCATATAAGTAGTGGGACAAATGCAGATCAATTGCTTTCCCTTCCATTTTATTTCGGCTACATATGCCAATCTATCTGATCTGAAGCTGGTTCCATGCTTTTGTACAAATGCGTTTACCACATCAAAACCAATGTTATGGCGTGTATTGACATATTCGTTACCAGTATTTCCGAGGCCTGCGATGAGGAATTTTGACATGATGAATGCGAAGATAATAGAAATGCCCCTTTTTAACAGGGGCATTTCTATCAAAATTATTTAGGATTATCTATAGGGCACCCCTAAAAACTCAGTAAAAAATTATTATTATAATAAATATTTATAATTAATTGATAACCAATTTATTGTGTCATATGTTTGTATATGAAAAAGTTTAAACGCAGCAAAGCAATAGGTTTTTTTGATGAAGATTTCCGGTTAAGCAAGCTAACTCAGTTGGGAG
>JANOTW010000758.1:0-9966 GCA_031416575.1 Ferruginibacter sp. | reverse complement strand
TGTTTGATGAACAATTGGTTCCTGCCGGAGCAAAAACATCAGCGGAAATATTACAATACCTCCTGGAATCCAGGTTGAAGATGAACCCTGCCGATAAAGACATGATAGTTATGCTGCATGAAATTGAATATGAACTTTATGGCCGGCATCATAAAATTGAAAGCAGTTTAATTGTAAAGGGTGAAGACCATCTGCGAACTGCCATGGCAAAAACGGTTGGATTGCCATTGGGTATTGCCGCCAAATTGATTTTAAACGAAACCATTCAGCTTACGGGTATTCATATTCCCACCATCAAGGAAATATATGAACCCGTTTTAAATGAATTGGAAAATGCAGGTATTTGCTTTAAGGAAAGGGAAGTGTAAAATAATTTTTGGTTTACGTATAATATTTATAACTTTGTCGTATAACTTTATTATTAACACCAAACATTTTTTTATGGACGCAAAAATCACGCTTAGTTTTGATGAATCGGTGATAGCTAAAGCCAAGCGTTATGCCGATGATAATAATATCAGCCTCAGCCGCCTTACCGAGTTTTTGTTAAATAAGGTTACCAGCAAAAACTACCAGTCTTTAGAAGATTTTCCTATTTCGGATTGGGTAAGCATGGTTGGCGAAGGCCAGGCCGAATATCAAATAAAGCCACGCAAAAGCAAAGATTTAAAAAACGAATACTTTAAATCTAAAAAATGAGGATATTCTTAGATGCTAACATTTTGGTATCGGTACTCAATAAAGAATATCCTCTTTTTTCTTACACTGCCCGCATTTTAAGTTTAGCCGATAATAAAAAATTCACCGTTTACACCTCCCCTGTTTGCCTTGCCATCGCCTTTTATTTTGCTGAAAAAAAATCAGGCACCCTACTGGCTAAAAAGAAGATTGAAATAATGTCTTCCAAACTTTCAATAACCGGTATTGGCAAAGAAGAAGTGCTTCAATGTTTGGAAAATAAAAGGGTAAATGATTTTGAAGATGGACTTGAATACTACTCAGCCTTAAGCAGCAAGTGCGAAACTATAATTACCGAAGACTTAAATGATTTTTACTTTGCCTCAATACCGGTATTCAGCTCCCGGGCTTTTCTTGAAAACCACTTGTATTAAGGTTTCAGCAAATTCCTTAGCTCCGCAACGCCTTCGGATGCCGTTTTTTCTATTAAAGTAAGATTAGGATAATTCGCTACTTCAGGAATCTTTTTATCTATGATGAATTTAGGAAGATACGGGGGTGCATACTCCAGCAAAGAGGCTGCAGGATAAACCTGTAACGAAGTGCCCACAACTACAAAATAATCGCAATCCTGTATTACGCTCACCGCTTTTTCCATCATTGGTACTGCTTCACCAAACCATACAATGTGCGGCCGGAGCTGGCCACTGTCATCAGCCGTGTCACCCATTTTAATATCTCCTTTTATTTCATAAATCAATGACTCATCTTTCACACTCCGCATTAAAAATATCTGGCCGTGTAAATGAACTACCCTGGTAGAACCAGCCCTTTCGTGAAGGTCATCAATATTTTGCGTGATGATGGTTACATCAAAATCTTTTTGTAATGCTGCAAGTCCGGTATGGGCAGCATTTGGTTTTGCTGCGGCAACATCCCGCCTTCTGTCGTTGTAAAAATTTAATACCATTTCAGGATCTTTCTGCCATCCAAGCGGCGATGCTACTTCATACACATCATACCCATTCCATAATCCATCACTGTCCCGAAAAGTTTTTAATCCGCTTTCGGCGCTGATACCTGCTCCGGTGAGAACTACAATATGCTTTTTATTCATAGATCAAACTTACGATTTCTGTGGATTGTTTTTTAAAGATTTTCATACTTTTACAGGTAGTCTTAATCCCAATAATTAAAAGTATTAATGGCAACAAAGTAATCAGCACGAATAAAATCCGCCATACTTTCAAAGCCGGATTTGGATGGGTAAATATTCTTTAAGAAAAGTAATTTATTTTAGAACCTTGATTTACAAACCGGCACAACAAAAAATTCTGCCATCATTATAATACCCTAAATCCCTTTTACTTATATACCCAATTTACCCTATTTACTTTATTTTACTACCCATCACTTCTCCCCTGCCATTTCCATTATTACCTTCCATTCTTCATCCGTAACCGGCTGCACCGATAACCTGCCTAACCGAACCAATGCCATCTCACTTAAACGCTTATCCGCTTTAACCATTGCAAGCGTAACAGGCTTTTTTAATTTCCTTACTGGTTTCAAATCTACTGCTACCCAGGCTTCATCTTCCGTGGTTGGGTCCTGATAAGCTTCTTTTGAAACCTTTGCCATGCCTACAATTTCCATCCCTTCGTTGCTGTGATAAAACAAAACCTCATCGCCTTTCTTCATTGCATTTAAATGGATCCGTGCAGAATAATTTCTTACGCCATCCCAAAATGTTTGCTTGTCTTTTACCAATTGCTCCCAACTATATTTAAAAGGTTCTGATTTAACTAACCAATTTGGCATGATTATAATTTTAAAAAAATGTGAATAAAATTCCCCGTTTGCAAACTTATGAATGATGTAACTAATAAATAAAAATTTTAATTATAATTATAAACTAAATATTTTAAATCCAACCTTAAACTTCTGTCGTAGGTTTTAATGAATACTTATTTTTTAAAAAAATAAATTCGCTTTTTTTTTCACAACAAAATAAATTCGTTATGTTAACAAAAAATTCATCCGACAAAGAACTACTGGCGGAAGGTTACATTAAAAATTTATCCAGAAGAAATTTTTTAGGATATATTGGAGGTGCCTCTGCATTACTTGTAACAGCCGCTGCATGTAAAAAAGATCCCACAAATAATGGTGGTGTTGACCTGGGATCAGGTGATCCAGGTATTTTAAATTACGCCTACGCTTTAGAGCAAATTGAGGCAGCTTTTTACACTAAGGTTTTTGAATCCCCTTACAGCGGTATTACTGCTTCCGAAAGTGCATTATTAGGTGATATAAGAGATCATGAAATCGCACATAGGGAATTCTTTAAAGCTGCTTTAGCTGCAAGCGCTATTCCGGCTTTGGAACTCAATTTTTCTTCTATTAATTTTGGTAGCAGGGACAGCGTATTGGGAACCGCCAAGGCTTTTGAAGATTTAGGCGTTTCAGCGTATAATGGTGCAGGTAAGTTATTAGTTGATCCTGCTTATTTGTTATTGGCTGGTAAGATTGTTTCCGTAGAAGCAAGACATGCCGCATATATCAGGGATATTATTGCCAATGGAACATTTGCAGATGGCCTTGATGCGAATGCCCTGGATATTAGCCGTACCCCGGCTGAAGTTTTCGCGATAGCAGGCACATATGTAAAAACTAAATTAAACATAAGCAATTTACCAACCTCTTAAATTTATTTTATGAAAATTGAAAATATAATCAACGAAATTGAAAGCGTAGATCCTGAAATATTCGGAAGGCTTGATGGCAGAAGAAATGCCATGAAACATTTTGCGAAATTTTCAGGTAAGATAGCTTTAGCGTCTTTGCCCCTGGCATTCGGTTCCATGTTGAACAAAGCATACGGTAGCCCCTCTGGTACGACATCTGCAATTACGGATGTGCTAAACTTTGCATTGACATTGGAATATCTTGAATCTGAATTTTATAAAGCAGGCTATGCTGCAGGAATTGCCACAACATTGGCCATACCAGCCGGTGCACCAATAAATGCGATAAAAACAATCCGTGACCATGAAGCGGCACACGTTACCTTTTTAAGAACAGCCATTACAGCTTTAGGGGGAACACCTGTTACATTCACAGCGGCATCATTTGACTTTACTGCAAAAGGCACTTTCCCAACCGTGTTTTCAGATTATGCACTTTTTTTAGCTGTAGCACAAACATTTGAAGATACAGGTGTTAGGGCTTATAAAGGCCAGGCCGGTAATTTAATGAGTAATAATGATGTACTTACAGCGGCCTTGAATATTCATTCAGTGGAAGCTAGACATGCATCACATATTCGTCAAATGCGTAAAGCTAACGGCGGGCTTGTGCCTGCAGGAGTAAATGTAAAACCATGGATTACCCTTAATCAAAGTGGTATAGGTTCTCCTGCGGTTCAGGCAAGTTATAATGGTGAAGAATTAACAACCCAGGCTGGCGTAAATATCGTTAACATTGGCGGTGCCGTAATTTCCGCTAATGCTGCTTCAGAAGCTTTTGATGAGGCGCTGACAAAAGAACAGGTTGTTGCAATTGTTACCCCGTTCTTTAGGTAATTAAAGTTTATTTTATAAAATGACTGTATGAGAATACAGTCATTTTATTTCTGTTGTAAATTTGAATTTTATATACTGGTTGCACCAGTTTATTTTTAAACATACTAAAAAGTGATCGTATATTTTTGATCTTTTTTGTACTAAAAATTATTGTTATGATATTCCCACATTCTCTTTTATATATTTTCCTGGCTATGCCCGGTGGTATGGAATGGATATTTATTTTATTGGCAATTCTATTATTATTTGGTGGAAAAAAAATACCCGAGTTAATGAAAGGCATTGGCAAAGGTGTACGTGATTTCACTGATGCCAAAAATTCCGCAAAAAATGAAATAGAAGAAGCTATGAAAGAAAAGCCAAAAGCAGGACCGGCTTCTTGATTCATCCTTGACAGTTTTATTGTAGCATAGATTATTTGTGACAGCCATGGAATAAATTGCCGGTAAAGCGATCAATTATTTTGTTTAATTGATGCAATGCAAACCGGGCCCCTCCCTAATACACTTCCCTTATATTTAATTCAACCCCCTAAACCAGCATTTTGATATCAGCAACTTCCAATAGAAAATATTTTTTCAAACGCATCAGTGGTAAGGCTTCAGCAGACGAGGAAGCTATGTCATTTTTTGACCATATTGAAGATTTGCGTTGGCATATGATCCGTTGTATTATTGCCTGGCTGATATTTGTAGTGTTGATATTTATTTACGTTGATACGGTTTATGATAACATTATCCTGGCCCCTACCCGGGAAAACTTTTATACTTACGGGGCTTTGTGCCGTTTTGGTGAATGGCTTCACCTGGGAAATGCTTTTTGCATGCCAGCGGTAAAAATAGATTTCCAGGTTACAACCGTAAACGGAACATTTACTTCGGCTATCAGTATTGCCATGATAGGCGGGCTTATTGCGGCATTTCCTTATATCTTCTGGGAGCTATGGAGGTTTATTAAACCAGCGCTTTCAGAGAAAGAAAAAAAATATTCAAGAGGTAGTATATTTTGGTTATCGCTTTTATTTTTTGCAGGAGGATTATTTGGCTACTATTTACTTGCCCCATTTACATTTAACTTCCTGGCAGGTTTTACACTTGGCAAGTCAGGTATGATACTATACCGTCCGGCCATAGGTGATTATATTGATAGCCTCACTAATTTGATACTTGGTTGTGGTATTGCATTTGAGCTGCCATTGTTTTGCTTTGTACTTGCAAAGATTGGTATGGTTACAGGCACCTTGCTGAAAAAATACTTCAAATTTGCTTTTGTGATCATATTGGTAGTGTCTGCTATTATAACCCCTTCGCCTGACTGGACCAGCCAGTTCCTTGTAGCTATTCCACTGTTATTTTTATATTGGGTTAGTATATTGCTGGCCTCCCGGGTTGAAAAACAACTTGCCAAAAATGCCCTATAAATCCATTTTTTCCAGACAAAATATTTTATTAATAATGCTAAATCCATTTGTTAAAACAGATCGTATGTTTATTAATCAAACACTAACCAAAAGTTCATAATTATCCTTCAACCATTCTTTTATTAAACTGGAATGAAAATATTTTTATCATATCTATTGCTTTGTATTTACGCAACAATCATGATAAAACCTGTAATGCCCACTATTGCAGATAGCTTTGCACATATCCTTAATTATTCAGAACATATCGCTACCGTTCATTATGAAGATGGAAAATACCATGTGCATCATGAATATATAGAAGCCGCTAAAAAAAATTCCCATGGAGACATTCCGTATAATAATACCCTTAAAAAAACCGACAGCTCCAATGAGCATATAATGCTCCTGGCCCTGCCTGGTCTTTCAACTCCGGCAGTTCCACAAGATCATCTAAATTTACTTGCCCGGTACCTTCCTGCCATTGCCCTCCAGGACGATTTTCGCCCCCCTATTGCATCATTTGCATAACTATTACGGTATAATTTAACCGGTAAATTTATTTACAAAGCCCATTCATTTATTTGGTAAGCTATGCTTATCTATATACCTATGCCGTTAATAATGGCTAATAGTTACAGCCGTTTGTTTATTACAATCTTATTGAGGAGGGTACCCTCTTACTTCTCATTTATTAAGTTTAAATTTTCTATTTATATGAAATATAATTATAACCCCCTACTTTTTTTTCTTTTCATTCCATGTTGTTCTATGATTTCCCTAACCTATGCACAAACAATTGTGAAGGGAAAAGTAGTTGATGCCACAAGCCGCCAGCCTTTGGCATACGCCTCTGTTACCGATAGTAAAAATTCAGGCTCTAAAACCCTTACGGATGAGTATGGTAATTTTAATCTGAAAATTTTCACCAATCAAACGGACCTGCTTGTTTCTTATCTTGGATATAAAGCCCTTAATGTACCAACCGATAGCAAGGAAAATATCAGGATTGAGTTACAACAGGAAGTGGTTAATTTAAAAGATGTGGTAGTGTTGCAAAGCAATGCCGTAACCAAATTCAATACACTTGCAAAGATTGACCTGGATCTCAATCCTGTTAGAAATACCCAGGAATTAATGCGGCTGGTTCCAGGTTTGTTCATTGCCCAACATGCAGGAGGTGGTAAAGCAGAACAAATATTTTTACGTGGTTTCGATGTAGATCATGGTACTGATGTGGAGGTAAGTGTAGATGGGATGCCGGTTAATATGGTAAGCCATGCGCATGGGCAAGGCTATGCAGACGCTCATTTTATCATACCTGAAACGATTAATAATATTGATTTTGGCGCAGGCCCATATTATACCAGTCATGGAAATTTAAACACAGCCGGCTATGTCGCTTTTTCAACTTATAACAATATACCTGCCAGCAGGATCCAGGTTGAAGGTGGCCGTTTTAATACTTTCAGGACATTAGCGATGATTGATCTGCTGAAAAAGAATAAGGATAAACAAAGCGCCTATATCGCCGGGGATTTTTATTATACGGATGGGCCAACCATAAACAGGCAAAACTTCAACCGCTTTAATTTTTTCGGAAAATATAATCTTTCTATTACTGATCATACCCAGTTAACTGCATCCGCATCAATGTTTAAAAGTAAATGGGATGCTTCCGGACAAATACCCGAAAGAGCGGTTTCCAGTGGCCTGATTGACCGGTTTGGTTCCATTGATCCTTCAGAGGGTGGTATTACAGAAAGGTACAATGCCAATATATTACTTGCTCATACATTTACCAATGGTATGGTATGGGAAAACCAGGGCTATTTTATCCGCAATAAGTTCAGCTTGTTTTCAAATTTTACTTTTTTTGCAAACGATTCGGTTAACGGGGATGCAATTAACCAGGCCGAGCGCCGGAATATTTTTGGCTACACTACCAAACTTAGCCGGAATTATTTATTCAATGACTGGTCGTTAAAGTCAACTTATGGAGCCGGTATCCGTTATGATGCTACTTTTGATTCGAAACTAACCAAGGTTGTTAAACGTCAATTCTTAAGCAATGTAAAACTTGGGAATATCAGGGAAGCGAATGCATATAGTTATATCCAACAACAAATAAGCTCCGGTAAATGGTTGATTGATGCCGGTGTTAGATTGGATTACCTGCATTTCGATTACCTCGATAAACTTTCAGTAATACAAAATCCTTCACAAGGGAAAACGATCGTGAGCCCTAAATTAAATATTCAATATACCGTTAACCCAACTTTACAATTGTATGTCAAGAGCGGTAAAGGATTTCACAGTAATGATACAAGAGTGGTAACTGCGAATAATGGCAAGGAAATTTTACCGGCTGCTTATGGTGGTGATATTGGTTTTATATTGAAACCTGTCAATAATTTATTTATGAATATCGCGGTATGGTATCTTCATCTTAATCAGGAGTTTGTATATGTAGGTGATGATGGAAATGTAGAACCCAGCGGTAAAACAAGAAGAGAAGGAATTGACCTGATTGTCCGTTACCAGTTTTCAAAAAATATTTTTGCGAACGTTAATCTCAATGTTACAAAACCAAGAGCTATAGGCCCCGCCAAGGGTGAAGATTATATTCCGCTTGCGCCATCGTTCACCAGCATCGGTGGCTTATTTTACAAAGCTGCCAAAGGTTTTAACGGCGGCCTTACCTATCGCTATATAAAAAGCAGGCCGGCTGATGAAGTAAATTCAATTGTGGCAAAAGGTTATTTCCTGCTGGATGCTTCATTAAATTATACTACTCCTAAATATGAAATGGGGCTTGCGGTTGAAAACCTGCTGAATGTAAAATGGAATGAAGCACAATTCGCAACGGGATCAAGGCTTAGGGATGAACCATCTCCTGTAACTGAACTTAATTTTACGCCGGGAACTCCATTTTTTGCAAGATTGAAAATGGCAATATTTTTTTAATTACACTACTATACAACCATATTTATTTGTTCCGTAGTTGGTTGCGCCCCACTTCTACAACCATATTTATTCTTGTTGTCCGGGCTGAAGTATTTCATGGCAACATCGTTGCGTCGCACTCTTGTACTGAATACCATTGGGGAACTTTAATTGCGTTTTACCGGGCGGTTCATCAGGCGCAGTTTATTAGGGTACTCTAATAATGTAGCATTTTCATTTTTCAACGATACAGCGATAAATTAACTATTGAATCAATCTGGCCCCTGCCTCACTCCCACCCGCTTGCCAGCACATCTGCTATATGCATGGTTTTAAGTGAAAGATTTTTTCCTTTGATATAACCATCAATATGCATGAGGCAACTAAGATCGGTGGAAATAATATATTCAGCCTTTGTTGCCAGGGCATTGGCCACTTTTTGATCTGCCATTCCTATGGATATGGCATCAAATTTTACGGCGAATGTACCGCCAAACCCGCAGCAGGTTTCCACATCGTTCATCTCCACCATTTCCAAACCTTTAACGTTGCTTAGTAATTTGCGGGGAGCTTCTTTTATTTTGCATTCCCTTAATGCGGCACAGCTATCATGGTAGGTGGCCCTGGCATTTAATTCAGCGCCGTAATTTTCAATCTTCAACACGTCCGTTAAAAATTCGGTGAACTCATAAATGCGTTTACCCAAATCTTTTACCTGGTTATGGGCTGATGAATTTTCAAATAATTTAGGGTAATAATTTCTTATGAAACCAACACAACTGGCGCTGGGGGCTACGATGTAATCCGCATTATCAAAATCCTTCATGAATTTGCCGCACACTTCTTTTGCTTCATCCCAAAAACCAGCGTTGAATGCGGGCTGGCCGCAGCAGGTTTGATTGGTATTGTAATGTACATCGCAACAGGCTTTCTCCAGCACTTTTACCATGTTAAAGGCTGTTTGCGGATAAAGCTGGTCAACGAAACATGGTATAAACAGTTGAACTTTCATGCTCATCCCCGCTGCGGCGGGGAATCAGGATTTTATATGTGAAATATTTTTATTCTCCTAAAGTCGAGTGCTTTTACTTCCAGCACTAAAATAATAAAGGCAATTTACCAGCAGTTTGAAAAAGCTGATTAATGCGCTACAGTACAAAATTTTCCTTTTAAAGACTTGTTGTGATTCTTCCTGATGCTCGTTTTTAGATAAAACGTGGGTAAAGATCCCCAATGATATGCAGTACAAGTGAGTGACACAACGATGCTTAATCAGGGCACAACTGTTTGGACAAAAAGAATAAACAAACATGCGCCTAAAACTGTAACAGGTAATTATTTTTTTGAAAATTAAATTGC
>JANOTW010000757.1:0-3900 GCA_031416575.1 Ferruginibacter sp. | reverse complement strand
AAGGCGACATGAAATTTTAAATCATAAAAAATATACAATCATTTCTTTAAAATAAAACTTATAACGATGAAACATTCAATTTGGTTATTGTTAATAGCGGTGGTGTTTTGTTTTGCTAACTGCGAAAAAGTCAAACTGCCCAACAATAATAATAACATACCCGGCTTGCCGCCTGCAACACAAACGGGTGCCAATACACTTGGGTTTTTACTGAATGGAGTGCCATGGGTGCCTATGGGAAATAATGGTACTGCTAATTTGAGTATCAGATTGGATACAGGAGTTAACAATAGCGAATTTATTATTCAATCGTACAGGCTATTTCCCCAAAATTATTCTGAATTTAAGATTTCTTATGGAGGAAACAACCTGACTTTTTTTCCTATACATATCAATCCTTTGTTAATTGGTTTTGTATCATTTAAGGATCAGGACAGTTGTAAAAGAAGCACCAACGACCCTTCGAATATCAGCACCACGAATATTACTATTTCGAAGAATGATAAAAGCAACAGAATAATTTCAGGATTGTTTGAGAGTACAATTTTTAATCCGGCCTGTGGAGACACTATAAAAATCACGAATGGAAGATTTGATATGAAATTTTAAAACTTTAGCCGTTACGGCTAACTAAAACTAAAAAATATGAAACGCATAATACCTCTCCATTGCGAAAGCCCTCCCACCCTTGTAAATTTCTCAACTTTATTTACAGTAAAAAATATTACAATGAAAACATATCTTCTTCTATTGAGTGTATTACTGTTAACTGCTATGCAATGCCGCAAGCCTGCAAACCCAATTGTAACTGACATACGTGGTTTACCACCTGCCACACAAACCGGTGCCAACACCATTGGCTTTTTGTTAAACGGGCAACCGTGGACACCGGAGGGTAATAATGGTACTGCTAATTTGAGTATTGACTATGACCCGGGTATTAATAATGGTGGCTTTGGCATTTCAGCCTATAGAATTATAAGCCAAAGTAATAGCACTTTTTTGGGGATAGGTATTATAGACAGCTTAAATTTATTGAAAGCTCCATTTACCCGTCGTTTAAATCGAATAAGTTTAGCAAGAGCCGGCTTTTCAGATTTTAATTCTTGTACGCTTTTTTCAAGCTATGATTCTGTTTGGTCTGAAGGTGAGATTTCCATCAGCAAACTTGACAGGAATCAAAGAATAATATCTGGAACCTTTAATGTTTACCTCTTTCAAAACGGATGTGATACAATAAAAGCAACCAACGGAAGATTTGATATGAAATTTTAAACCTACTGCCATTTCGGCTAACTAAAAACTAAAAAAAATGAAACGTTTACTACCTCTCCACTGCGAAAGCCCACCCAGCCTCGTAAACACCCTAATTTTTATTACAAAAAAATTATAACAATGAAAACATACATTCTTCTCGTAGTAATTATCATCATGGGTTTTCAATGCCGCAAACAACCAAGACCAAATGTTACTGATATACCCGGTTTGCCACCTGCCACACAAACCGGTGCCAACACTTTCGGCTTTCTATTGAATGGCGCTTCTTGGATTCCAGAAGGGCCAAATAAACTTAGTATTGATTTTGATGCCGGGTTTAATAACGGTATATTCGGAATTGTTGCTTACAGAAAAATTAATCCTATAAACTCCACTCAAATTGTAATTGGAATCAGAGACAGCTTAAATTTTATGTCTATACCAAGTTCAAAGAGTACGGGAAGAACCAATCTTGGATATGTAAACTATTCAAATGAAGCATTTTGCAGTTATAATCAGAATGATACTTCAACCTTTAGTTTTGGTAGTGTTACAATTTCAAAGCTAGACAGGTTAAATAGAATCATATCTGGAAAATTTGAATGTAAACTATTTAACCCTGTATGTGGCGATACCATTAAAATAACGAACGGAAGATTTGATATGAAATTTTAAACCCACTGCCATTCCGGCTAACTAAAAAACTAAAAAATATGAAACGAATAATACTCGGTTGCATAGCAGCGCTATCCATGATGATATAGCCGGTTACGATTTGGTCTTTATAAATTTTAATGATGGTGTTGATGCCATTGAACGTAATGCTGCCGTAGTAACTGAAGCAATTTTAAGAATCAATACCAATAAAGTATTTGATACCCGCAGCAACCGCAGGGAGCAAAACGTAGTGCTGGGTATGGGTACGGGTGGTTTAAACGCAAGGTATGCATTGGCACAATACACAAAAGCCAACGCAACAAACCAAAACCCTAATCCTACCGAAACCAGATTGCTTATAACACATGATGCACCGCACCGTGGCGCTAATATTGCCTTGGGCTTGCAACATCTTTCAAGAATGCTTGGCAGCTTTTCTTACTTTGGTGTAACATCCGCAACCATATTCCCTGAATTTGCAGAAACCATTGCATTTTTTAATACACCAGTCAATCAGCAAACTCTTATTTACATGGCCACCAGTGATATAAACAACACACCCAATACGTTTATCAACACCGTTTACCAACCAATGGTAAATTACAATGCGCCATACCTTTTTGTACCAACCAGTCTGGGTAATGAGTGTGCCAACCATTTATTTGCCGCTGGAAGAAAGTTCATGGATTTTGAACAAGGCGTTGCAACTGGTCTTAAAGTTAAGCTTGGTTTGTATGGCATCAACCTTATATCAATCCCATTGATTGATTTAAAATATGATTGTGCAATTTTTGCGGCCTCCATACCTCCTCAAGGTTTTTCTTCTAGAGATATAGCCCGCCTTAAGACCGAGTTTAAGTTTTTACTTTTCGGCAGCATCCAAATTTCTAAAATTGGATATAATTTGGCTGCAACAGCTTCAACTGCTTACTTACCGATAGACGGGGTTCCGGGCTCCTTCAACACAATTTTAGATTTTAAGGAGTTGAGGAATTATTCAACAGGAGTAGGGAATTTTTATTTTAGCGGTGACCAATTAATATTCACTCAAAAAATAGCAATAAAATTTGTAGTAATTACTTTAAAGTATTACATGTTTGTTAAAGCTTTTCAAAATAATTCCGGCATATTCACCACTCAATATACTGCCTTGCCTGTAGGCAGTGCTTTAGATGTTGATCCATTTAATAGCAGCACCTTTACGGAGAAATACGTAAACGGCGTAAATCAAAATTTTCCTTCAAAAGGCAATACATTTATCGCACAGGAATCAAATACATCGCTATCATTATTCAATAATGTATCCATGCGATTTACTGCGAGAAACGCACGTTTTCTGTATAACGAAATGGAACAACTGCCAAACCTGGAAAATTGTTCAGTAGAATGCTCAAATCCATATTATATTTCAGGAAAAAGTTTAATTTGTTCTATTGAACCTTATTCAATACCTGGCTTGCCAAGAGGAGCGACAATTACCTGGCAGGCAACGCCACAAGGAATAGTAACTATTAATCCTCCCGATGCCCCACAAACAACACTTACAAAAATCAGCAATGGTATAATTACTTTAACAGCCGTCCTTACAAATGTTTGTGGTGGACAAACAATAACTATCAATAAACCTGAAATTGTTGTAGGGACTTCCCAAATAACCGGAATTTACTATAATCCAAATTTATCCTCCGGGATTTTACAATCCGGGCAGTCAGTTTGCGCAGGAACGATTAGAGTTCAAATAGACGAAGTACCAGGCACAACATACACCTGGCAAAGAATTTTTGGTTCAGCGGCTTATATTGATAATGGTGGATATATTGATATTACTTTAAGCCAAAATGAGAATGTTTCCTTTTTAGTAACAGCTACAAGTTCTTGTGGTAGCATTGAAAGAACGCTAAATTTTGTTGCAGATAGCCCTGAATGTGGAAGCGGAGGTGGATTTTTAATATTTTCAGTTTCACCAAACCCGGTAAAAGAGAACAT
>JANOTW010000756.1:0-2482 GCA_031416575.1 Ferruginibacter sp. | reverse complement strand
AGAAGGAGCGGAAAGTTGAGGTCTTGACGAAACGTAATTAAAGTTCATTAAAGATTAAAAGCTGATGTGGAAGACACAATGTTTGGAAAAGGTATAAAGCTCCGCCTCCTCTCTTTTGGAGAGGAGGAAGGGAGGTGAGGTCATCAGGGTCTCCGAACAAACCAATCCCTTTTAAGATTACAATAAAATCCCCCCAACTTCACTAAATAAAAAAGCAATAAAAAATTCACATGGCCAGCACACCTGTTATAGCGATTTTTGATGTAGGTAAAACCAATAAGAAAATATTCCTGTTGGATGAACAGTATAAGATTGTTTTCGAAGAATCGGTTCAATTACGGGAAACAATTGATGAAGATGGTTTTCCATGTGAAGATGTTCATGCATTGACCACTTGGGTAAAAGATACTTTTAGCCAGGTGATGGCGATGGAAGAATTTGAAATCAGGGCCGTTAATTTTTCCGCTTATGGTGCCAGCTTTGTTCATCTCAATGATCACGGCATTCCCTTTTTGCCTTTATACAGTTATCTTAAACCATATTCACCCCATTTACAAAAAAGTTTTTATGATGATTATGGCGGAGAAATTAACCTGGCAATAGAAACAGCCTCGCCTGTATTGGGCAATTTGAATTCGGGCATGCAATTGTACAGGTTAAAGTATGAAAAACCGGATTTATTCAATTCAATAAAAGTTTCTTTACATCTGCCACAATATGTAAGTTTCATTATATCCAATAAGGCCTGTTCAGAAATAACCAGTATTGGTTCCCATACTAATTTATGGAATTTTAAAACAAACGAATATCATGATTGGGTACATAAGGAAAACATGGATAAAATATTGGCGCCGGTTTGTAACGGGAATAACCTGGTAACTATTAACCATGAAAAGAATAAAGTGGTAGTGGGTATAGGTTTACATGACAGTTCTGCTGCATTAATACCTTATCTGATCAGTTTCAGTGATCCATTTGTCTTAATTTCTACGGGTACCTGGTGCATCAGTTTAAACCCTTTTAATGATACGCCCCTAACTGAATATGAATTGAAAAATGATTGCCTGTTTTACATGGATTACAAAGGCCATCCTGTAAAAGCTTCAAGGCTTTTTGCAGGTTATGAGCATGAGCAACAAATCAAACGCCTCGCTGATCATTTTAATAAGCCAATGGATTATTATGCCACGGTTGAATATAATGCGCAAATCCTTTCATCATTAAAGAAAGGTTCTTTTATTAATGATCAGGCGGGTATGCAGGTAATTTTGCATTCATCTTCCTTTGCTGAAAGGGATTTATCATTGTTTATGAATTATGAAGGAGCATATCATCAGTTGATATTTGATATTATTGTCCAGCAGGAGTTTTCAACTCAACTTGTATTAAAAGAAACGGAAGTGCGCAGGATATATGTAGATGGGGGGTTTAGCAAAAATGAGGTTTATATGTTTATGCTGGCCTCCGTATTTCCCCAATTTGAAGTATTCGCGGCTTCTGTAGCACAAGCGTCTGCAATGGGGGCTGCATTAGCTATTCATCACCACTGGAACAATAAAACTTTACCCTTGGATATTATTGAATTAAAAAATTATTTTTTTTAACTGCACAAGGGATAAAAAACGTCATGAAAAATTTTTGTCCAGGCAGTGAAGCAATGCGTGTCGTCCTTGCATTGATAATCCCGATAGGGTATGCGTATCGGGACAGTCTATCCCGATAGAGAAGCGTATCGGGGCCCCTTCTTTACAACCATATTTTTTTTGTTGTCCGGGCAGAAGTATTTCATGGCATTGCCGAAATAATCGGCATTTCGCAAATAGTATTTTTTGTCCAAACTTTATATCCATACTCAACATCGTTGCATCGCCCTCTTGTACCTACCGTGTGGACACATCTAAAGCGAGCATCCATCCATTGTAAGTGTCATAAAATTTTTCTAATCCTATCCATAATGTGGTGATACCAGGTTTCCTTTCTGATTTATATCCCTTCCAACCTCCAAGCCGTGCTATTACCCAGGTAGCATATCGCAATGTATTTTTTTTTGAAGGGTTTTTTAATTTTTCAGTTTTGCCTTCCATTTTTTTACATTGCATATCTACACATTCCATTTCTTTTTCTGTAAAACAGATGCCTGCAGGCAACCCTTCCTCCTCAGGTTCATCCCATGCAATGCGCATTTGGAATATTTTTATAATCGCATCCAACATCAGCAGGCATAGTTTTTTAATAGACTTCCCTTTTTCCAACTCGCTGGCTTCAATATCGAATCCTTCTTTTTTAAGGATTCTGAATACTTCTTCTATCATCCATCGCCAACTGTACCATTCTATTATCTGTAATGCTTCGCTTAATGTAGTAACGGGTATGGTTGTCAGTAGCCGCCAGCGTATCGGTTGTTTCCCTGATCCGCCCACTTCCTTGGCTTCCACACACCAGAGTTTTACTGTCGCTGCTGCTGCTTTAGCAGTTCTGCTGC
>JANOTW010000755.1:0-2010 GCA_031416575.1 Ferruginibacter sp. | reverse complement strand
TAGCGGAGTGGAAGTTTCATTGTCATCCACCACATCAGATGGAACCCCTTTTTGTAACAGGTATTTTACAATATTCTTGTGCCCGTATCCAGCGGCGAAAGTCAACGGTGTACAGCCTTCTTTTTTCCTGCTATCATGATTAAATGCTTTTTCATCAAGCGGCAATTGTAAGCTATCCGCTAAATATTCCAATAATTCCAATTTTCCCTTACATGCGGCCATCCCTTGTAAACTGGTGTAATAATTAATGTCTTCATTGATATAGATTACGGAAGAATCAGCAGGTCTTGCTCCATGCTGTACCAGGTATTTAACCATTGTAAGGTTACCGTAATAAACAGCCCATGTTAATGCATTGGCGCCATTATTATCCGCTCCATTCATGGCTGCCTTATCATTTAACCTTTGCTGCACGGCGGGTAGGTTATCGTTGCCGATTGCAACTAATAATGCGCTATCTATTTGTGCTTTGGCAGGTAAATAGAGAAGGAATAAAAAAGAATATAAGGGGATTAAAAATCGCATCACGGTAAAATACAAATATTTTTTACCGGATAAAAGGTATTTCTATTGAAGCTGTTTAATTAACTGCATGGCTTTTTGCCGATAATCCACCGGGGCGTTTTTCTTTGCCACCTTTATCAGCCATTTCCTGGCGTTGTTAACCTCATTGTTTTTTAAGTAGGCCAATGCCAGGTACCACTCCACTTTTGTCTGCCATGCTTTATTTGGGGTATAAGAAATAGCCTTTTTAAGTTCAGCTATGGCATTAGATGGTTTGCCGTTGGAGGCCAGATGGCTTAGTGCCTTGTAATAATGAATGTAAAACAGAAGCCGTTGTTCGCTATTATCCAAATCCCTTGTTGCCGGGCCAAGGTCCACATTATTAAAAGCGGTCACAGCTTCATTATACTTATGTTTTTCATAATAATCAAAAGCGCTTTCCAAAGGGCCTTCCGTGAGGCTGGGAACCGCATCGGGTTTAAAATATTGGGCAAACAATGTTATAGCTTTCACCTGATTGACAGGTATATCAAAAGCCTGTCTATTGTCCTCTCTTTGCTTTTGTATTTTATTTTCTTCCCGGTCCGCTATGGCTTCGGGGGACAAATCGTTTATAGGTGCGGATGTTTTATCGTGCGGCAGGTTCATGGAAGTATCCGCCCTGGCATTTCGCCTGGCATTGGCGCTATCTGCTTGCTTATATACAGCCACTTTCGGGTTATCAATAGTTTTTCCCAGGTACCAGGTAACCACTATGGAAATGATGCCTGTTAAAGCGGCTGCCACTGCCAGCTTCATCCATACATTTATTCTTCTCCCGCTACCCGGCCTTTCTGTTTTATTTTTATCTTCACCAATAATCGCTATACCATGCTTTCGTTTCAAATTGTCTTCCTGCTCATTTTCCCAATACCCCCTTGCTTGTTTTATGAGTAGCATCCCTTCATTGGCCCCACCTGATTTACCTTCCGGGGAAGAAAGGCTTTCCGAACCAAGTTTTTGCGCTATGGATGAACCAAGTGACCGGATTTGTTCATACAATTCAACCTCCTCCCGTAAGGTTTCATTTTCAGGAAGCATGGATTCAAAAGCTGAATGTTCCGCCTCCACCAACTCTCCATCAACAAATTTCGCAACCTGGTTATATTGTTCATCCGTCAGTTCCATTGACCTGTTTTTTTAATATTGAATTTTAATTTCAAAATTTCCCTTAGTTCCTTGTAAGCCTTTGTTGATTCATTATCTATATTCCCCGCGCTAACCTCCAATATTTCCGCGATTTGCTTTGATTTCATTTTCTGAAAAAACTTCATTAACAGGATTTCCCGTTGTTTTTTTGGTAGCATATTCAAAGCCTCCATCAAACAATGCTCCCTGTCATTCATCAAGTCATTACACTCCTTTTCAAGGAACCCGTCTTCAAAAAATAATTCAAACCATTTCATTCTTCCGTTTATCCCATACGCATGTTTTTCTTTTTTAAAGCAGGCTAATAACTGAAGAAAG
>JANOTW010000754.1:0-1573 GCA_031416575.1 Ferruginibacter sp. | reverse complement strand
AACCCGAACTTATTTTATAGATATTTTGAAAGAAAAAAATATTAAGGTGGAGATTCGGGATATTTATATTGATGAAATTTTGGAGGCATCCCAAAAAGGGAATTTAAAAGAGGCTTTCGGTTCAGGCACGGCAGCAGTGGTTTCGCATATTTCCGAAATTACACATGGCGATACTTTGATGATTTTGCCAACGGAAGAAAATGATAAAATCAGTAACATGCTTTATCGTGAAATTAACGGGCTAAGAGCAGGAACCATTGAAGACAAACGCAACTGGTTAGTGCCGGTAGAAATTAATTCTTAAATCAACTAAAATTACATACGTTATGGAAAAGATCAATTGGAATAATATTCCGGTAGAACAGGTTAACCCGAAAATGAAAAGACAATTCATTCATGGAGAGAAAGTAATGATTGCCAAAATGGAATTTGAAGATGGATTTACGGTGCCCTGGCATTCACACGAAAATGAACAGATCACCGAAGTCATTGAAGGTGTGCTTCGATTTTGGTTCGATGATGAGGAAGATAACCCTATTGACCTATTGCCGGGTGATGTAATTGTTATTCGGGGTAATCGCCGGCACAAAGCCTTAATGATTGGCAAGGTTATAGAAACCGACACTTTTGCGCCACCAAGACAAGATTGGATTGATGGCTCGGATAATTATTTAAGGAAATAATTAAGTAAAGATGAATGATGAAAAAAATAAACAATGGATTTAGGAATACAAAATAGAGTTGCGCTAATCCTGGCATCAAGCAAAGGATTGGGTAAAGCCGTTGCGATGGAACTGGCAAAAGAAGGTGCCAAAGTCATTATATGCGGTACTGATTCAGTGGCATTAGCAGCAACGGAAGCCGAAATTCAATCTATTGCACCCAATCATGTCGTATCGTTTGTGTGCGATATTACGGATGAAAAACAACGTAAAAAGTTGGTTGAACAAAGTGTAAAAGCCTTTGGGAATATTGAAATTTTGGTAACAAATACAGGTGGCCCAGCAGCGGGTGCTTTCGAACAATTCAGTTTAGATGATTGGAAACATATTTACAATTTACTTTTTTTAAGTGCGGTGGATATTATTCAACAGGTATTGCCAGCCATGAAAGAAAAAGGTTTCGGACGTATTCTCACCATTACTTCTGTTGCTGTAAAACAACCTGCCGACAACCTGATTTCATCCAATGCCGTACGAACGAGTTTATTGGGTTTGGTAAAAAGTTTGTCGAACGAAGTAGCTATTCATGGAATTACGGTTAATAATTTATTACCGGGATACACCAGTACCAACCGACTTGAAAATCTTATTGAAAAAAATCCGAAAGTAAATGAGGTAAAAGAAAGTATTCCGATGAAACGATTTGGCACAACCGCAGAATTTGCTGCTGCGGCCGCATTTTTAGTAAGTGACAGAGCAAGTTATATTACTGGGCAGTCCTTAGCAGTGGACGGCGGTTGGATTAAAGGACACTAATTTTTTTGTTCCGCTTTTAAATTACATAATATTTTATTAGCCACGAATTACACGAATTCACTCGAATTGATTTGTGCAAATTTGTGGCAAAATCA
>JANOTW010000753.1:0-10337 GCA_031416575.1 Ferruginibacter sp. | reverse complement strand
AAAAAAAATTGTTATTAATAGTATTAAAATGTGGGTGGGAAGCATTGATATAAGTAAGGTTTAAGTCAGGTAAGATAGCCATTTTTTTAAAACCAAACAGAAAAGAAAGAGTAAATATTTTTATAAGCAAATATGTTTACTTTCGCATGATAAAATTTGAAAAATGAGTTACGAATTAACCGGCAAATTAGTTGCTAAATATGATACGATGCAAAAATCACCCACCTTTAAAACAAGGGAATTCGCCGTAGAGAAAACGGATGATATTGGTGGAAGAATGATTACCAATTATGTGAAGTTCCAGTCAGTGCAGGATAAGGTATCAATCATTGACAAAGTAAATATCGGCGATGAAATAAAAGTGTATTTCAATATTAAAGGAAGCAAATGGGAAAAAGATGGTAGAATAAATTACATTACCAATTTAGATGCATGGAGAATAGAACAAATATTGTTATCAGGAGCTGATAGGTCCGTAACCGATAATGAATACATGGAACCGCTGGATACTTTTTCAGCCTCCTCCCCTGATGCAATTGACGATTTGCCGTTTTAAACTTTCCTCCGCTCCTAAAGTGTAACTATCGGGTAGAATGCTTTTATACTGCGCAAGGGATAAATTAGTGATATTTATTTTGTATAATAACCATATAAAATATGCTCCCGAATTAATTTAAAACGTAATTAAAGTTGCCCAATGGTATTAAGTACAAGAGGGCGATGCAACGATGATGCCCATTGCTTCACGGCCCGGACAAAAATTTTTCCTCACGTTGTGCAGTATAGTAACTTTTGATTATTCAAACTTTAAATCCATAACCTTTGAAGAGAATGTCGAATATTCATTCCCTTCAAAGTTCCCTTTTGGGGATTTAGGGGTATGCAACAAAAAATTTCTTTAAAACTACTTCCATACGAAGCGGCTGATGAAGCCACTGTAAAAAATGCGATTGCCAATGCTACCGGCAAAAAAGAAAGTAACATTTCCGGTTTCCATATCCATAAAAAATCAATTGACGCACGTGGCAGGACCATCTGGACGAATATTACCGTAAATGCTTTTATTGATGAGCCCTTTCAACAAAGAGCGATACAGGCATTTAATTTTAAAAATGTAAGCAACGCATCAAAAAGGGTGGTCATCATAGGCGCCGGCCCGGCAGGATTATTCGCAGCCCTGCAATTGCTTGAATCGGGCATTAAGCCCATCATTTTGGAAAGGGGAAAAGATGTAAGGGCAAGGCGAAGGGATTTGGCAATCCTGAATAAAGAAGGCATAGTAAACCCGGATAGTAATTATTGCTTTGGGGAAGGTGGCGCCGGCACATATAGTGATGGCAAGCTTTACACCCGAAGTAACAAACGCGGGGATATTGACAGGATATTAAACCTGTTTGTGCATTTTGGTGCGGATGAGAAAATTTTGTATGAGGCCCATCCACATATTGGTACCAATAAATTACCACATATTATTACGGCTATGAGGGCTCAATTAATATCAAGCGGCGCTGAATTTATTTTTGAAAAAAAAGTTACTGACCTGGTCATTGAGACTGGTGGAATTTCCGCTGTTATCACTTCGGATGGGGATGTGTTTAAAGGTGATGCCGTAATACTGGCAACCGGACATTCGGCAAGGGATATTTTTGAATTGCTGCACCATAAAAAAATATTGATTCAAGCCAAGCCATTTGCATTGGGGGTAAGGGTGGAGCATCCCCAAAGCCTGATTGACACACTACAATATCATTGCCCGGCCAGGGGCGAATTTTTACCACCCGCATCCTATAGCCTTGTGCAACAGGTAAACGGACGGGGCGTATTTTCATTTTGCATGTGCCCGGGTGGCATCATTGCTCCTGCGGCAACATCACCCGGCGAGTTGGTTGTAAATGGCTGGAGCCCTTCAAAAAGAAACAACCCTTTTGCAAATAGCGGAATGGTAGTGCAGGTAGAAATGGCCGATGCTGAAAGAGAAATAAAAAAATCAAAAATAAAAACACAGCATACCATTGATGAACCACTTAAATTAATGAGGTTTCAACAAATGGTGGAGCAGCGTTGCTTTGAAGCCGGTGGTGGTAATTTGAAAGCACCTGCGCAACGAATGGTTGATTTTTCCAACGGCAGGGTATCTGATTCTTTACCCCCTTGTTCTTATCAACCCGGATTAACATCAGTTCAATTGAGTGAAGTACTTCCTGATTTTATTTACACTTCGCTCGCAAAAGGTTTTATTGAATTCGGGAAAAAGATGAAAGGTTATTATAGCAATGATGCCATTGTGGTAGCAACGGAAAGCCGCACTTCATCACCTGTACGCATACCGAGAGACGATAGTACTTTAACGCATCCCCAGATAAAGAATTTCTATCCTTGTGGTGAGGGTGCCGGATATGCAGGAGGCATTGTGAGTGCAGCCATGGATGGGGAGCGGATTGCAAAGCAGATCGCTAATGTACTAATTTGAAAATGTGAAAATGTGAAAATTGCTCAATGTAAAAATGAAACCTCCTATTGAAATGGTATTTAGGAATTTGAACGGATTTTTCAAATTTGGAAATCAGGCATCCAACTTCTGTCCTCTGTTCTTTTATTGCTTCACCACTTTTTTTGTAATGATCTTACCATTTTCTTCTATACGTACATAATAAACACCTGCGGCGCTTGCTGACAGATCAAAATCCACTTTGTATCCCTTGGCATTTACCCGGCTTATGATTTTGCCACTTGCATCCAAAATGTGAATTGTCGCCTTATCCAGGGCTTTGCTGAAACTAACAGAAAACCTGCCGGAGGTAGGATTTGGATACAATGCATCCACTATCTGGAAGTCCGTCGCATTGTTCATTGCCGCTACGTTGACTGTTGGCTGCATTGCGGGCCTTTGTGGGTAAGGGTCACTGCCATTATTGCAAAAATATACCCGCTTGGTCCGGTTGCCCGCAGCATCGTATATATTAACTATGCCACAACTGCCAACCAGTATTTGCTGGGCAAAACCTGATAGCGAAAGCAATAGGATAATAGCGGTAAGGATAATTTTGTTTTGCATATACATTGTTTATTTTTTCAAAAAATTATTTCTTTTTTGTTTTGGGGTTAATGGCAAAATTGACACCTGCACTAATTGCAATGGGCAAAATATCCGGGTTGAATTTAGTGCCATTATCTTTATAGAATTTGTAATTTTTATAAAATAACGATTTTACTGAAAGGAACTCGGCTTTAAGGCCCGTACCGCCATAATCAACCTGTTCCTTTACCGAGATAGCATGTTGGTACGCTGTTTTTTTTCTGGGCTGTTGACCTATTGGTTGATACTATAAACAGTAATAGAATCGCACCATATTAATACATTTTTTTCATTTTAATGTGGTATTGGGTTTTTTAAAAATTGGATTGCTTTATTCCTGCCAAGTAACAAGCGTTTCTTTAATTTTCCATTGACTTTTAATTTTTTCAAGAAAATATAAAATCCCACTTCCATCAACTACATATAAAATTGCTTTAGTTTGGGATTTGTCAAATACAACATTTGAAAGAGTTATTGCTCTGATTAATAAATCATTCGGGTTTTTTGAAATTTCATTGATTACCGAATATTGAAATGTAGGTTTTAATTTTTCACTAATGATTTTTTCTTTGGTAAATTTTAATGGTTTCCATTTTAAAATCATTTTTTTAAAACTTGAATCCCCATTAAAATATTCTTTGAAGAACAGCTTATTATTATTAACGGAGTATTTCAGCATTGGCATTTCATCATTTATATCAATTGTGCTATCCTTTATTAATACATATAGACTTTTCTTTTTTAAGTATGCCTTTATCGAATCTTTGTATTTCAAAAAAAGCTTAAAGCTATCTGCCTGTGTATATTTATCGGCTATTTTCGGATCATCGTACCAAGGCCTTCTTTCCAGGCCAGTACGGTCATCAATAATTTTTGAATAGATTATATATATATCCTCATCGATATTAATTTGAGTTTTGGTTACGCATGAAAATGTAAAAGCAAGTAAAATGATAAATAAATATTTTAATTGTTTCATAAGCAATTTTTATGGGAATACTATAATCAATAATAGGATTACATTATAGTTATCCATTTTTTTCATTTTAATGCGGTATTGGTTTTGTAATTTTTTGATTGAACAGCATTTAAGTTATTAGTATTTTTAATTCCATAGTTGAAGTACAACTTTTTATAAATGCCATTTCCAAAAATGTTACTTTGTCAGGTGGCCTTAACCTACTTAATCTTTTAAAGTCAGGCAAAAGCGAATACATTGGATAATAATCGGGATTAATGCTTATAATCAATAATCCATGTTTCAATAAACCCCTTAATTACCCATAGATCATGAATTTTTTCAAGAAAATAAAAAATTCCTCCTTTATCAATCAAATATACAATTGCCTTGGTTTTACTATTATCAAATGTGACGTCAGAAAAATTTAGACTTGCTAATATGTAATCATTTTCATTTTTGGGATGATTATGGCTCAAATGATACTGAAATGTTGGTGTCAATTTTTCAAGGATTATTTTTTTTCTCGCAGAGTTTAAAGGCCTCCAATTTAAAATAAAGCTTTTAAAATTTGAGTCCCCATTAAAATATTCCTTGAAGAAAAGTTTATTGTTATTTATAGAATCTTTCAACTCTTGCATTTCCACGGTACTATCAATTGTCGTATCATTTATTAATATGTAAAATTTCTTTTTCTTCATTAGGGTTTTCATAGAGTCTTTATATTTTAAGTAGATACTACGGCTATCTCCTTTTGAATACCTATCAGGAATTTTTGTATCCTCATACCAAGGCTTCTTTTCTAAATGACTACGTTTATTGATAATTGCTGAATAAATCTGATATCTGTCATCCTCATTATTAAAATAATTTTTGGATACGCAGGAAAACGTAAAAACTACTAAAAATATACATACATATTTTAATTGGTTCATAAGTATTTATTGAGGTAAAATTATCTTTTTAATGAGGAAAAGTAGGGGATTATACAGTCGGTCATCAGCCAGGTGATAATTCATATAGTCAGCAGTTTGAGCAACTTTCCAGCCATTAATTATATTTAACCTATTGGTCATTTTTTCAATAGCACGATGGCTTTCTGTTCGTAAACCAATCTCCGGATGGCTCTGTTCTTCTGCGCCCAATGAATGTAAGCCAAGATAGTTGTGCGTTACATGCCCTAATTCATGAGCCATGGTATGTGCTAACCTTTCACTCGATGCAAATGCGGCTCTGCTAAAATAGACATTTGAAATACCTCCATGCTTCCAAACCCTTCCTTTTGTTATTGCTAAAACATTTTGTTTGTTATACATCCAAGTGCCATCAGGCAAAAATTCTGTACCTTTTGGAGCATGTTTCATACTCATCCAATTCATCCCCTTTGTATTAGGATAGTTTGTATTATACAAACTATGAAGATATTCATCAGAATATGGAGCAGAAGCCCCACCTGTTGGAAGCCCCGCCAAAGAAACTGGAGTATATTCCAAAGGACGTTGACCAGTCCATATATTAGCATTTAAGCCACCAGCTTCAATTCCACCAATAATTCCACCTGTAATTCCACCCAAAATCCCTCCTTTCATTGCTCCATTCCATATATTATTTCCATCCAAACCTGCACTAATTCCACCCAATAAAGCTCCTGTACCAACTCCGTAAGCCATCCCTGGCAGAATTCCAATTGGGGCCAATGTTCCCGCATATCCTCCAGCAGCACCAAGTAATGCTCCTCTCCAAAACCCACCTAAAAAAGACCCTTTACCAGACATATCATATTGCATACCCTTAATAAACCCACCGATAATTGCTGCAGCAATGATGGGGAAATTCCCATCCGGGTCAACATAGCTCAATGGATTATTGTTTGCATAAGTATATCGGTTATACCCCTGTGTACCAAATGGTGTGGCCACATAATTATCCGGGCTAAGCATACGTCCCTGTATTGGGTCATACATCCGGCCGTTCATATTTATTAAAGTAAAATGAGGCAGGTGTTCATTGCTGGTATAGCCACGGTATAGCCACGCAGGGGTTAGCGGTACTGCTGTATATTGCCAGTTGGCTGGGTTACGCTTGCGACCCCAGGCATCAAAGTTTTGTTCGGCTATTACTGTGCCTGCCGCATCTGTAATGGTCAATAAACTTCCGAGATGGTCTGTATAAACATAGTAAGGGGTTACTATACCGGCTTCTTTAAAGATGGCACATCACATTGCAAAGAACTCGTCAATTATATGCTAAATCTATCTCCATTTCTAAATGAACTTAAACAAATTGTTTATCCACCTACTACCACAGAAACATAAAATGACAGAAGAAATCTTTTTGTAACCTCTATTACTTTCACTTTTCAAAAATTCTAATTGAGCACTGGTTTTATCTATGGCTTATAAATAATTTTCCAATCAAGCGTATCTAATTGCTCCTGCGTTAAAATTACCTTTTTTACATATAGTTGATTTTTGCATATTTCTTTCTAGTCTTTTGAACGCATCGTAGCTTCCAGAATAAAATATATTCTTATTTTTTTATTCTCACAAGGCAATTTGGTTTATTAGCAGAACCCCAAACATGAATTGAACCATAACCATACGCATTAATTCTGTAATTGGGAGAAAATAAAGTGTCCCTTATTTTATTTCCTTTTGCATCATAGGCGCTATCTCCCAAATTTTGGAATAATACTAATTCTGGGTCACAAGGAAGATAATCTAAACAAGTACCCAAACATACACTGCAGAATCTGAATAATTCCGTATTTCAAGTATTCCTGAAGGAGGATCATAAACAGGACAACCCCAGATAAATACACAACAAATTAATATTTTTAAGATATTCTTCATATACTTCATGGGAAAAAAAAGGTGATGCCAGTCGTAAACGAATAAGATTAAATGCGCTTATGTTTTGAATAGGAAATCTCGAATGAATAGCATAGTAACCACTTCCAAAGTTATTATGAGATAAGTAATTTGCGCAGGTTTCCGTCCAAAAGGTATTATGATTATGCCCAGCAATGCCATTCATCCTAGCACTATCCAAACTTACGCTACCAATTAATTTATAGAAAGCCATATTACCAACCTCTCGTGCCTGTAAAATATGGCCATTTTCATGATGCACCAAATTCATTTCAAGTCTATTAGAAAAAAAGCGCTGCTATTTATTCAAAAGTACAAGAGTGATTATTTTTCCTTCTTATTAAAAAGAAAAAATAACAAAATCATATTTGCCACTGAAGCCCGTCCGAATGGCCCGGCCGGGCGGAACTGACTGCCTGGCGCAATCAGGCAGCTTAAATGGATATTCTAAAGCCTGGGCCATATTCTTTCGAATACGTTCAGGGTAATTCCATACAAAATGACGACTAACCATAAAAACTTTACCCGGCTTTGTTTATTCAATGCATATTTTCACTAATCTTACATCACAATTTAGTAACCGATGAATATTTTAGAACTGCACAACCTGAAAAAATATTTTGCCACGCAAAAAGCGGTGGATGATATCAGCTTTAATATTGAGCAGGGCAGTATTTTTGGTTTGCTTGGCCCCAATGGCGCCGGCAAAACAACGCTGCTACGCATGATCACCGGAATATTCTACCCGGACAGTGGCCATATAATTTTTAATGGTAAAAAATACGACCCGGTGAAAGATGTGGGGTACATTGGTTACATGCCGGAAGAAAGAGGGCTGTACAAAAAAATGAAGATAGGCGAACAGGCATTGTACCTGGCGCAGTTGAAAGGATTGAGCAAACCGGATGCAACGCGGAAAATTAAAGAGTGGTTCGTGAAATTTGAAATGCAAAGCTGGTGGAATAAAAAGGTGGAAGACCTGAGCAAAGGCATGAGCCAGAAATTACAATTTGTTATTACCGTGCTGCATGAACCCAAATTAATTATACTCGATGAACCATTCAGCGGACTGGACCCTATAAATGCCAATTTGATAAAAGATGAAATATTCAACCTGGCTAAAAAAGGCAGCACCGTTATCTTTAGCACGCACCGGATGGAACAGGTAGAAGAAATTTGTGACCATATCGTATTGGTTAATAAGGGAGAAAAGATTTTAGATGGAACCGTAACGGATATTAAAAACAGGTTTAAGGAAAATATGTATCAATTGGGTGTGGCAACGATGCCCGAAAATCTAATGACCTATATTTTTGAAGTCATCAGGCATCAGCCCAATCAATTATTAATAAAATTGCAACATGAAAGCACAACCAATGATGTGTTGAAATATTTTATTGACCAGGGTATCGCTATTCATTCTTTCAACGAGGTATTGCCATCGCTGAACGATATCTTCATTAAATTGGTAGAGGGAACACCGGGTACAAGACAATTTCAGCGGGTGAATTAGAGGTAAAAAAGGTAAATAAAGTAGATAAGGTAAATAGTGTTTATTATACTTGTTAGATTTTTTATGAGCCAGGCTTTAGAATATCAATTTAGCTTCATTGGCAAATAGGATTTTGTTGTTTTTTATTTTTAATAAAAAGAAAAAATAATTATTATTATACTTTATGAATTCTATTGAGCAAAAAAACAGATAGTTTTCGCTTACTCAATTCTACTTTTTTGGATGAAGGACCAAAATCAATCAACGTTATTATTTTAACTGTACAATATCATCGATATGAATAAGACCTGGCTCATTTTAAAGAGGGAGTATATAACAAGGGTGCGCAATAAAACATTTTTGCTCTCCACATTTTTGTTACCCATTGTAATGATCCTTTTCATTTTTGGAAGCGCTTATTTTGCAATGTCATCAACAGACAGCCTGAAAAAAATCGCGGTGGTCAATGATCCGGGCATGTTCAAATCAAATTTAAAAAGCGATTCCGCCCGTATGCTTTTTGATTTCACCAGCAATGTGGACAGCGCTAATTTCGAAAGCAAGGGATATGATGCGGTACTGGACCTAAGCAACGATTCCGTTTCAAAAAAATTCACCATCCATTCTAAAAAACAATTGGGCATGGATGGCAAGCAGATAATAGAAAACAGGCTTGACCGGGCGTTTGAGAAAAACCAGTTGCAAAAAAAGGGCATTCATAAGGAAATTTTGGACAGCATCAACAAGGAAGCGATGGGTGCATACACCATTGAAAACAGGCTTACATCGGAAAAAGGAAAATCGGAAGAAGTAAACGCGGCGGTAAATTATGGAGTAGGATTTGGAAGTGGCATACTCATTTATATCACGATGTTTATTTTTGGCGCCATGGTGATGAGGGGAGTAATGGAAGAAAAAACAAACCGCATCGCGGAAGTAATGGTGAGCAGCGTAAAACCTTTCAACTGATGATGGGTAAAATAATCGGTATCGCGGCGGTAGGATTGACCCAGCTTTTTTTATGGGTTGTTTTGATCATGATATTATCATCCGCCGCAGCCGCTTTTCTGCCAACGGAAATGATACAACAGGCAGGCGAAGCCAATAAATCAATGCCCGGGGCAATGGGGGGCAATAACGAAATGGCAATGAAAATATTGGACCTGCAAAAAGATATCAGCAGCATAAACTGGGCTTTAATCATCAGTTGTTTTATCTTCTATTTTTTAGGTGGTTATCTTTTTTACGCTTCCTTGTTCGCAGCCATCGGCAGCGTGATCAACGAAGATCCCCAGGAAGCGCAATCACTGATGCTGCCCATTACAATGCCTATCATTTTCGCTTTTATCATCCTTACAAGTAATTTGAATACACCCGACAGTAAAGTAATGGTGTGGGCAAGCATGATCCCTTTTACATCACCGATCGTAATGATGGGAAGGATACCGAGTGGTGTGCCCGGATGGCAACTGGCGGTATCAATGATATTATTGATAGCAGGGTTTATATTTACTACCTGGCTGGCAGGCAAGATATACCGGACCGGTATTTTGATGTATGGAAAAAAAGCCACCTGGAAAGAAATGTTTAAATGGGCGTTTCGAAAATCATGATTTTAAAACCGCCGCATCTTCCTTTTTTATTTGTATGATTTATGCGTTTTTTTGGAACCTCCATTGATCCATGATCAGGTCTGCTTGCCAGCCTCTCCCGATTTTGCGGGCCACCTTCTTTACAACCATATTTTTTTTATTGTCCGGGCAGAATTATTTCATGTGATCATCGTTGAATCGCCCTTCTATACAACCATGCTTTTTGTCCGGGCTAAGAAGCTATGTGGGGCATCGTTGCATCGCCCTCTTGTACTTAATACCAATGGGCAACTTTAATTATGTTATAATGAGCGGTTCTTTAGGCGTTGGTAATGAACTGGCAGAAGGC
>JANOTW010000752.1:0-5892 GCA_031416575.1 Ferruginibacter sp. | reverse complement strand
TATTTTTATTTGATTGCAGGCTGTATTGGTTAACAATTTTCTGGCGGCCGGCCTTGCCCATTCTTTTTCTTAACTCAACATCTATAATCAATTTTTCAATATAGTTATACCAATCCGAATCTGTATGGGCAAAATAACCATTTACGCCTTCTTCAATAATTGTTTTGTTCACGCCCACAAATGAGGAAACAGCGGGTATTCCCAATGCCAGGTATTGAATTAGTTTAAAACCGCATTTTCCTTCACTCCATGCATCATCGCTAAGGGGCATCAATCCAATTTGACAGGTCGCAAGTTCTGATACTTCATTTACCTCGCTCCACTCAATATATTTTACATTTTTAAGATTTAGGGTGGGCTTCTCATTGCAAATGATTTTGATATCGAATGCATAATTTTCCTGAAGCCTTTTTAAGGCAGCTTCAACCATTTTTAAATATTTTAGTGTGGAAAAACTACCCGTCCATCCGATGGTAATTCTTTCCACGTCATGATTGGTTAAAAAATTATGTCGCTTTTCCGTGTCTACACAAGTGGGATTGTAAATTACATTTTGATTGTACTGCCGTGCATAATTACATAAATATGCATTGCCGCAACTAACTTTATAAGCCCATTTACAGATATTTTTTACCTTTCCCGCATTTTTAAAATTACCCGCTAAACTATTTTGTACTGATATGGAACTTATCCATATGGCATCATCAAAATCGTAAATTATTTTTTTTTGAAATAATTTAATATAGATCCATTCAAAAACAGGGGGGCCTATCGGAGCAACTTCCCTTTGTAAAAAAATGAAATCATATTTTTTAATGTATGTCAATAATAGCAGCCTTCCGGTGTATCCTTTTAGGATAGCAAGGCCTTTTTTAAAAAAGAACCCATAGCGATGGATTACATCATATCCATTTTGATCTAAGAAAGACTTTGTTGTTACTATATACCCATTGCTGGCAAGTGTTTCCTTGTATAATTCAAAACGAAACCTTTGGCCGGGTGAAACATTTTCCGGGTACTGTACTATCATCAAAATTGCTTTCTTCCTATTTTCCATTTATAAAATTCGACATTTGAAAAAACGGGTGCGCTTTGATCGCTTTTATGAACAATAACCTGAGATTGTGATTCCGCAGCGCCAAGATTTCTATGGTTCAATCCAGTTTATTTATCCGATGATTTGCTGATCAGGCGCCCCTAAAACCATTTGCAATAACCAAATAACGAACCCAATAAAAACTTTTAATATTCTGTGAAAGGGATAAATTAGTGATGTTTATTTTGTGCCCCCCAATCCTTCCCGAAAAATGCCGAAAGGTCGGCACAGGTCGGAATGCTCCATAAGTGGAGTTATTAACGGGCTTGGCGCTTCGCTAATTCACAACGTAATTAAAGCTGCCCAATGGTATTACGTATAAGAGGGCGATGCAACGATGTTGAGCATGGAAATATAGTTTGGACAAAAAACTGTATTTCGAAATCCCGACCTGTGCCGACCTTTCGGCATTTTTTCGGGAATGCACATTGCTTCACTGCCTGCACAAAAATTTTACTTCACGTTTTTATCTTTTGTGCTATATAATAAGTAAAATAAAAATAACCCATTGATCTTAGTTTATTCTTGTAACCATATTGTTTTCCAATAAGTACACTTCTTTACTTTCTTCACAAATTGCCATGTTATTTTCATTAAACTTTAATTTATGACCATATTCACTCATCCAACCAGTTTGTCGGCCCGGGTTACCAACAATTAAGGCATATGCGGGCACATCTTTGGTAACTACAGCGCCTGCTCCTATAAAAGCATAACTACCAATGGTATTACCGCAAACTATTGTAGCATTTGCCCCAATGGTTGCCCCTCGTTTTATTAAAGTAGTTTTAAATTCATTTTTCCGGCTCACTGCACTTCTTGGGTTAATAACATTTGTAAGTACCATACCAGGCCCTAAAAAAACATCATCTTCGCAAATTACGCCTTCGTAAATGCTTACGTTATTTTGCACCCTTACATTATTACCCATTATCACATTTGGAGAAACAAACACATTTTGCCCCAAATTGCAATTGTTGCCAATATTTGCTCCGGGCATAATATGTGAGAAATGCCAAATTTTAGTTCCTTCGCCAATGATGCAATTATCATCAACAATAGCAGTAGGATGGACAAAATATTTCATGCGTTGATCTTAATTTTGTATTGCATCAGGTATTCCACATCCTGAATATGGTGGTATCATCGCCGGATGGGAAAAATAGCCGGATATTTTTGGGGCTGATTTTACGGGTTGATTTTATTCTGTTATTTTTTTTAAATATACACCATAACCACTTTTGTGTAACGATTCGGCAAGATGAAGTAATTGCTCTTTTGAAATAAAACCCATGCGCCACGCTATTTCCTCGGGACAACCAATTTTTAAACCCTGCCGTTTTTCTATCACCCTTACGTATTCGCTTGCATCATTCAGCGATTCGAAAGTACCTGTGTCCAGCCAGGCAAATCCCCTGTCGAGCACACCAACTTTTAATTTTTTGTTTTGGAGATAAACCCTGTTTACATCGGTGATCTCATATTCACCCCTTGGGCCGGGTGGAATATTTTTAGCGATATTCACCACTTCATTATCATAAAAATATAAGCCGGGCACTGCATAATTACTTTTGGGATGAATGGGTTTTTCTTCTATGCTTAGGGCATTCAATTCACTGTCGAAATCTACCACGCCATATCTTTCAGGATCACTTACCGGATAGGCGAAAATTACCGCCCCATCAGGATCGGTTGATTGCTGCAAAAGTTTACTAAACCCACTGCCGTAAAAAATATTATCACCCAATACAAGGGCTACACTATCATTGCCAATAAAATGTTCGCCAATTACAAAGGCTTGTGCCAGGCCGTTAGGTATTTCCTGTTTGGCGTAGGATATTTTACAACCCCATTGAGCGCCATCTCCCAACAGGCGCATGAACTGGGCCTGGTCATCCGGCGTGGTGATGATCAGTATTTCCTTTATGCCGGCCAGCATTAAAGTACTGAGCGGGTAATAGATCATGGGTTTATCGTAAATTGGCATTAATTGCTTACTAATACCCATCGTAATTGGATAAAGCCTTGTACCCGATCCGCCTGCCAGAATAATTCCCTTCATATTTATCGTTTTTCGTATTGGGTTTGATAGTAGTGTTGATAATTCCCGCTGGTTACGTGGTTTAGCCACTCAGTATTGTTTAGATACCAATCAATTGTTTTGGATATGCCCTCTTCAAACTGTAGTGACGGCAACCAGCCTAATTCATTTTTCAATTTGGTGGCATCAATAGCATAGCGGAGATCATGGCCTGCCCTATCTTTTACGTAGGTGATCAGCCTGGCGGATTCTCCTTTGCTACGGCCGAGTTTTTCATCCATTTGTTTGCAAAGCTCCTTTACCAGGTCAATATTTGTCCACTCATTATGACCGCCGATATTATAGGTTTCGCCGATTTTGCCCTTATGGAAAATTACATCAATAGCACGTACATGATCTTCTACATAAAGCCAGTCCCTGATATTTTGGCCTCTGCCATAAATTGGAAGGGGTTTGTTATGGATGATATTATGTATGCAAAGCGGAATTAATTTTTCGGGGAAATGGTAAGGCCCGTAGTTATTGCTGCAATTGGAAATTTTTACAGGCAGGTGGTAGGTATGATAAAATGCCCTAACCAGGTGATCAGAAGAAGCCTTGGAAGCGGAATATGGACTACGTGGATCGTAAGGGGTTTCTTCCGTGAAATACCCCTCTGCACCCAGGGAACCATATACCTCATCAGTAGAAATATGGTAAAATAATTTATCCGTAAAATCATTTTTCCAATACTCCTTAGCAGTTTGCAACAATGTTCCTGTACCAACTACATTGGTAGTAACAAATGCCAGCGGATCGGTGATAGATCTGTCAACATGGCTTTCCGCCGCACAATGCAGCACGGCAGTAAAGCTGTACTCTTCAAACAATTGTTTCAACAATACCATATCGGTAATATCACCTTTTACGAAATGATAATTTGGTTGGCTTTCTATATCTTTTAGATTTTCCAGGTTACCTGCGTAGGTGAGTTTATCAAGATTTACAATTTGGTAATCGGGATATTTGGTTACAAACAGGCGGGTTAAGTGAGAGCCTATGAATCCGGCGCCGCCGGTGATCAATATACATGTAGACATTCTATTTCCAGATTATTTTGGGAGTAAAGTTAGGGGATTTGACAAAAGAAGCGTTGAATTATTACCGGGAGAAAACCCTCAAGGCGAGCTCATTTATTTAAGGAAACTGGCATAAAATAATTGGAGTTTTTAATAATTACAATCCCCGGTATTTTGACGGATATAAAATTGTCAAACCAGGTTGCACACCTCAAACACTCTATTGAATTATAAAATTAAAAAAGGCCTATTGTAAAATTATTTTTTTAGTACGAAAATTCTTTGGTCACCTTTTCCGGCATTGTTTAATTCCTCCGACTTCAGCGTATATGTATTTATCTCATCCTTAGAAAAAATATTTTTCCTGAATATTTTTTTATAAAAAGGCTGGTAATAAGAATTTATGGAATTTAAGGCTATTCCTCTTTTGTATTGCTCGCTTCCAACAAATTGAAAAAAACCAGAATCGTCTATTATTTTTTCAAGTTTCAGGCCTACCTGTTTAGAAAGAAAATCCATGCTTTTATTTGTATGAAGAAAAACATGGCGGGGAGCATCCAATTGTACCCATTCATTTTTATAAACCTCGCATGCATAAGAATCACCAACCGGAATTCTGATAATACATATGCCATCTTCAGATAAAATAGTTTTGATTTTCTGCAATATTTCCTTTGGATTAGGCATATGCTCAAAACTATGGTGAAGCATTATCAAATCAAACTTCCGGTCGTCCGGTAAGTCATTGATATAAGCTTTTTTTACTTTCCAACCATTGTGAATTAAATCATTTGATATATAAGGATCAACACCTTCAATGTTTTGGTAACCTAAGGAAAATAGCGCCCCGATCAATTCACCGGTACCACATCCAACATCCAAAACGGACATGTCTTTATGTAAATAACCCTTTAATGACCTTGCATCTTTCCTTTCGCCAAATTTTAAAAATGTTGGCAACATTCCGGGTAAACCCAATTCCCTGGCAACAGTATTTCTTACTAATATTTTTTTAATTCTATTTTTTAAACCAGTTTCCCCGGCGGAGAAACTGCGGTAGTGTTGCGGATATAAAAGATCAGGGTCATGCACCGGGGTTTCTATTTGTAAAACGCCACAATCAGAACATTTATAATACTTGTAAACTTTACCTGTTCCGAACATCATCTCCTTCCCTTTCAATATTTCACCCAAGGTGGATCCATTACAAACCCGGCAACTGCTTAAAGTCATAATTAATTATTAGTTTTTCGAAATTACGGTAAATTTAATAAAGGATTTTATTACAATAACCTCGAATGGCTTTTAATGCAAACAATACTACTATCACTCTTATACGCTAATTAAAAATCAGCTTCTAAAAAAATGTTAACACGTTTTTGAATGTAAACAATTATGGATTGATCCTTGCATAGAGCTATTACCATTATATTTATATTCAGGGAAAACGGGTTACTAAATTTTTATAAAATACAAAATGAATAGGCTAAGAATAATAGCAGCGGTCTTTTTTTTCTCCTGTTGCAACTTAACAGCAGTAGCTCAAAGGGGTACCTTTATTGAGTTTGGCTGGGATTACCCCGACGTATCTCAACTTAATACTGACCTGCCTTCTATGCAAAACACACCCTTTGATGGCATTTGCTTTTCGTTGCAAAGGCAAATCTTGGAAGCTTTTGATACAACACTGCAACTGC
>JANOTW010000751.1:0-15527 GCA_031416575.1 Ferruginibacter sp. | reverse complement strand
GCATAGCAGCCTATAATCCGGTTGCAGCATTTGATCCTGCTAAACATTATCTGCGGCCTATTCCACAGACACAGATTAACCTGGTAACTACGGGACCAAAATATCCGCAGAACCCTGGCTATTAATATGAAAGGGGCTTTTAAAAAAAACCGGGGATGAGGTATTTCTCATCCCCGGTTTTAAATTTTATAATGGTGATGATAATTTGTAAATGTGACTGGATATTAAATCAGAATGCTGGTGAATAAATTATTACGCACCAGCATTGCTTATACTTCACAATGGATAAAATCAGAGAAATTTTGTTTTGCTCAATAAAAAAAACAAAACAGGTTACCCCAACCCTCCCGATAAACCGGGACAGGCTTTCCCGAAAAATGCCGAAGGGCTGGCACAGGCCGGGATGTTCCATAAGGGGGTAAAATTGTAAATTCAAAACGCAATTAAAGATCCCCAATGGTATTAAGTACAAGAGGGCGATGCAACGATGTTGACAATAGCTTCGTAGCCCGGACAAAAAATCTTATTAACGTTTTTATCCGTTAAGCAGTATAGTTGAGACAGAAATTAGTAATGAACACTAGGCTCATAATCATAATTATTATTACATACTTCACAACCGGGTAAATTCCTGCATTGAAAAGCATATTGATCCGCCAACATCCCAAGTTTTAACACCGCAGGATAAACCTACTTTAAAAGACGCTTCCAATTATACTTCATCCGTTGCCACCCGCTACGGCCTGTTGAAAAATAATTCTTTTTATTCACCGACTGAAAAATATAAATTAACATTTGAGGCGGCCAGGTGGATTTAAATGTGAAGACAGTTGCGCACCTGCAGAAGGAAGTATTGATGTATATTGAAACGTAAATGGAAAAAATTATTCCGCTTATAAAATTATCAGAAAGTGGAATCAAACAGAGACTGTGCAGTATTTTTACTTAAAGGATAAAACTGTAGTTTATGAAATTGTGTTTTTGGTTTGTATTGTTTGTTTTTTTTGTTGTTGGGTGCAATGCTGAAAAGGCCGGAGGGGAACCGTTGGGCGAGGATAACATTGTGTACAAATGGGGGTTGGTAGCATTAGAAGCTACGGCTAATAACACTGAGATGTTCAGGCCCCGGCCAACGGTTACATCAAGGGCCCTTGCTTTGATATGGACGGCTGTTTTTGACGCATGGACAAGGTATGATCCGATTGCTGTTCCTTTGTATTTAAAAAATGTGGAGCGGCGCCCGGAAAAAGAAAGTTCATTAAAGAATAAAGAGACTGCTGTAAGTTATGCAGCTTATCGTGCCATGATGGAATATTATTTTTATGACTCCGTGATGCTCACAAAAAAAATGAATGAGTTTGGATTTGATCCTGCTGATGCTTCCCTTGATCCATCCACGCCTGCCGGCATTGGCAATCTTGCCGCCCGGTCAGTTATTGAAGCAAGGCTCAACGACGGTTCCAATCAAACTGGCGCTATGCCCGGATCAGATGGCAGCCCGTACTCTGATTATACAGGGTATAAACCTTTAAACACCTCAGATACTTTACATGATTTAATCCGCTGGCAACCAAAATATTTTTCCGATGGTAAAGGAGGGAAATTCGTCCCGGGTTGCCTGACCCCTCAATGGAACAAAGTAACTCCTTTGTTGCTTGACTCTGCCAGGCAGTTCAGGCCCGGACCACCGCCGGCTGTTGGTTCCCCACAATTAAAAAATGAAGTGAAAGAAGTAGTGGAACTACAAGCCAACCTGACCAATGAACAAAAAGCATTGGTAGAATTTATGCGGGATGGTCCCAAATCCGTTCAACAAGCGGGTCACTGGTTGCTGTTTGCACAAAATGTTTCTGTAAGGGATAATCATACATTGGATGAAGATGTAAAAATGTATTTTTTAGTGGGGGCTGCAGCAATGGATGCTTTTATTGCCTGCTGGGATTCAAAAATGTATTATGATTATGCCCGGCCCCATGCACTTGTACATGCATATTACAGGGATAAGATTATTAAAGGATGGGGCGGACCTGAAAAAGGCATGATACAAATGAAAGGTCAGGAATGGCGCCCCTATTCACCGGAAACGTTTTTATGTCCTCCTTTTCCCGGCTATGTTTCAGGCCATAGCACAGTAAGTGCCGCTTGTGCAGAAACGTTGAAGTTGTTTACAGGGGATGATTATTTTGGTGAAGAAGTAAAACGCAGACCGGGTGAATTTACTGAACCGGATAACGTTGGCGGAACGGTTACGCTAAAACTTGCCACCTTTACCGAAACTGCAAATATGGCGGGTATTTCCCGTGTGCTTGGAGGGTATCATATACAAGCCGATAACGTGGAAGGATTGAAACTGGGAAGAAACGTTGCTGCAGTTGTCTGGAAAAAATACCTGGCTTTTGTTAGTGAAAAAAATAGCGATCAAAGAAAATTTAAACAATAATCAATGTCAGGAAAAATACTACCAGTTTATGTTATCACCACTGTTCTGACAATAACGACATCAATTTTTTTATCGGGCTGTAATAGCAGGGATAAAAAACCGGGGACATCAACCGGGCCAGTTTTTAAAAAAATAGCTTCCTCCCAAAGCGGCATTACTTTTAACAATGTGGTGGAGGAAAACTATGAGAAGAATTTTTTCGACAAGTTTGCTTACGTGTATAATGGCGGTGGTGTGGCTATTGGCGATTTCAATAATGATGGTTTGCAGGATATGTACTTCACAGGTAATGATGTACCCAACAAATTATATGTCAACGAAGGCAATTTTAAATTTAAAGACATTACCCGATCAGCGGGTGTGGATGGCGGTAAGGGATGGGACAATGGGGTAACGATGGTGGACATTAATAATGACGGGTGGCAGGACATATATATTTGTAAAGGAGGGTTCGGGGAAACGGAAGCAGAAAGAACCAACCTTTTATATGTTAACCAAGGCAACCTCACATTCAAGGAACAGGCAAAAGAATATGGCCTTGATGAAAAAGGGTTTTCATTGCATGCCGCTTTTTTTGACATGGATAATGACAATGACCTGGATGTTTATATCACTAACCGCCCGGATTCTTTCTTCCTCGGTTTATCCAAAATGGTGTCAGGTAAAAGAAATCCCCCGGATGTAGCCAGGGATAAACTGTATCGTAATGACAATAATACCTTCACTGAAATAGGGAAAAAGGCTGGCATGGCCAATAACTTCGGCTATGCATTGGCTGTAGTTACCGCTGATCTTAACGGGGATGGGTACCAGGATATTTATGTTTCCAACGATTATGCGGACAATGATTACATGTACATCAATCAGAAGAATGGTACGTTTAAGGACGAAATAAAAAAGGCGACCAATCATATCTCGCTGTTTTCAATGGGGGCCGATATAGCGGATATTAACAATGATGGGCTGGAAGATATCCTTGTGATGGAGATGCTCCCCGAAAATTATAAACGCTCCAAAGTTTCCATGCCCCGGATGGATGTACAGGGTTTTTGGGCCATTGTGGACAGCGGTTTTCATAAGCAATACATGCACAATGTGCTGCACCTGAACCAGGGCAATCTGTTCTTCAGCGATGTATCGCAAATGGCCGGTATATCCAAAACGGAATGGAGCTGGAGCACATTAGCCTGCGATTTCGATAATGATGGCAACCGCGACATTTTTGTTGCAAATGGTTATCGGCGTGATGTATTTGATGGGGACATAGACCAGAAATTGAAACAGCACATGCAGGCCAGCGCAACCAAATATTCTTCCACGGAGGTGTATTTTTCGAAAGGCTTCAAAGATTTTATTGAATTGTATGAACCTATCAAAGTAAGAAATTACCTGTTTAAAAATAAAGGCGGGTTGAAGTTTGAAAATGTTTCTGAAAACTGGGGTTTTGCGGACAGCACTTTCTCTAACGGGGCTGCTGTAGCCGATTTTGACAATGATGGCGACCTTGACCTTGTTATCAACAACCTGGATGAGGAGGCCTCCCTGTATGAAAATGTAACTGATAAAAAGAACAATCATGTAAGAATAAAATTAGAAGGGCCTGAAAAAAACCGTGATGGCATCGGGGCCAAAGTTTCTTTGTATTATGATGGGAAAATGCAGCAATCCTTTCAGCAAAAAACAGTAAGGGGTTACCTTTCTTCCAACGAACCCGCAGTTCATTTTGGGGTGGGTAAAATAGCAAAAGTTGACAGCATTTTGATTGTATGGCCGGATGGTAAAGAAAATGTATTAAGAAATATCACCACTAACCAGGTGATAAAAGCGAATTATCACGAGGCTATACAAGGCATCAGCCTCCCTCCAACATTTCAACCTTCATTTGCAGAAGCAACAACGCAGTTTTTATCGCAACCATTTTTACATAAAGAAAATGTGGTTGATGAATATAAGGACCAGGTGTTATTGCCGCATGAGTTTACACGCAGTGGCCCGTTCATGGCAACAGGCGATGTGAATGGCGATGGCGAAGAAGATTTTTATATAGGTGGCGCTAAAAATCAGTCCGGCAATTTATATCTGCAGCAGTCCGGAAAATTTGTAAAGAAAACTATTGCCGCATTTGAAGCAGATAAAAAATATGAAGACATGGGTACTGCATTGTTTGATGCGGACGGTGATGGCGACCTTGATTTATATGTTGTAAGTGGCGGCTCTGAATTTGACGAAGGATCTGAAATGTACCAGGATAGGTTGTACACAAATGATGGCAAAGGGAATTTCTCAAAATCAATTTTGCCTGTAACTATCAGCAGTGGTTCTTGTGTAACGATTTTTGATTTAGATGGAGATGGGGACATGGATATTTTTCGTGGTGGAGAAGTAGTGGCGCATCAATATCCTAAACCAGCAAGAAGTTATTTACTTGTAAACGAAGGCGGAAAATTTATTGATAAAACAAAAGGGATTGCTCCGGATATTTCATTGGCAGGCATGGTGAAAACGGCCGTGGCAGCAGATTTGAATGGCGATAAAAAACCCGAACTGATTATTGCTGGTGAATGGATGCCGATAAAAATATTTGAGTATGCCGGGGGGAAGATGAATGAAGTTTCTTCAAAATATGGATTGGAGAATACAGAAGGCTGGTGGAGCAAATTGGTTGCAGATGATATAGACGGTGATGGTGACATGGATATTGTTGCCGGCAACCTCGGTGAAAATTACAAGTTTTCCGCAAGTGTTGAAAAACCTTTTGAAGTATATGCGAAGGATTTTGACGGCAACGGCACCAATGATATTTTTTTAGCGAAACATTTGAATGATATAACGGTTCCCATTCGTGGGCGTGAGTGTACATCGCAACAATGCCCGATGATCGCAAAAAAATTTCCCACCTATCTTTCATTTGCCGAAAGCGATTTAAAAGGAATTCTTGGTGCCGGTATTGAAAATGCATTGCATTACCAGGTTCATCTTTTCTCTTCCGTAATTTTTATAAACGATAAAAATAAATTTACCATTAAGAAATTGCCCTGGGAAGCGCAGTTGTCAACAGTGAATGGAATTTTAATTAATGATTTTGATGGCGATGGAAAAAAAGATATACTGATTGCGGGAAATAAGTTTGATGTGGAAGTAGAAACTACGCCAGCCGATGCTTCGGTAGGTGTGTTTTTAAAAGGATTGGGCAATGGAAATTTTAAAAGCACAAAACCATCAGAGAGTGGATTTTTTACTCCCTGGAATGTAAAAGATATAAAGGCATTGCAAATGAAAAATGGCATTGCTGTTTTGGTAAGTTCAAACAATGATTTTCTGAGGGCATTTGTAAATAAGAAACAATAAAATCTTTAAACTCAATACATGAAGTTATCTGCCTACACCCAAACAATCAGGCTATTAAAATCCGCTATTCTTGCAAGCAGGTACAAAGCCGCCTTATTAGCCAACAAAGAGTTGCTGGCTTTATATTTCAATGTAGGAAAACTAATTACTGAAAAATTTGAGCAAGGCAAATGGGGTGATAAAATCTTAGAGCAGCTTTCAGCCGATCTGCAAAATGAATTGCCTGGCTTAAGAGGGTTTTCTGCCACTAACATTAAACGGATGAAGCTCTTTTATCAGCAATGGCAAATCTGTTTCTTAATTAGTCCGTTGCCAACGGACCAATTGCAAAAAGGAGGTAAGAAGAATACTAAAACACAGCGTATGATAATTGGTCAGTTGTCAGTAATCCCAATTAGTCCGACGCCGTCGGACGAATTGCAAAAAGGGGTTAAGAAAAACAGCGCTTCCGGCAAACAATCCATCAAACAATTGCCATCTGCCCAAATTAGTCCGACGCTGTCGGACGAATTCATCCAACAATTTTTTTCAGTAAGTTTTAGTCATCATTACGAGTTGCTTATAAAAACGAAAACCTTGGAAGAAAGGCGATTTTATATTTCCAAAACAGCAACTGAATTTTGGACACTTGATACATTGAAGCACCACCTGAAAAATAAATTATTCAGAAAAAAAGGCGCCTTGCCAAATAATTTTTCAACAGCAATTTCCGATGATAATTTGAGGGCGAAGGCCCTTCAAAGTTTTAAAGATGAATACCTGCTTGATTTTGTAAATATTGAAGACCCTGATGAGGAAGATGAACGCTTAATAGAAAACGAAATAGTACGGAACATTAAAAAATTCCTGATGTCGCTGGGTGCCGACTTTGCTTTTATTTCCAACCAGTACCGCTTAATAGTGGATGAAGTGGAATACTTTGCCGACCTTCTCTTCTACAACCGAAAACTGCAATGCCTGGTAGTTTTCGATTTAAAAAAAGGAAAATTCAAACCGGAATACGCAGGCAAAATGAATTTCTATCTTTCCGCTTTGGACGAGTACATAAAACAACCGCACGAACTGCCGGCGATTGGCATTATCCTGTGCAAGGAAAAAAATAATAAAACCGTTGAATTTTCTTTCAGGGACATGAACAAACCGATGGGTGTGGCTTCTTATAAAACCGCTAGCCAGTTACCAATCCAATATAAAAATGCCCTGCCCGATGCTGAAACACTTAAAAAATTAATGAAATAAAAATTTTGCAGGCAACTGCAAAAAAAATCACTGATTATATAAAAAATTTCAACACGAAAAATTATTACAACCACAGGTAGTTTACATGACAGGAATATTAAGGATAAGAACATTTACGATTGTGTATGCCACAGTGATGGCTTGCCTGCTGCATTCCTGTAATCCTGCGAAGGAGAAGAACCATCTTTCCCACGCTTCCAGCCCATACCTGCAGCAGCATGCAGATAACCCGGTTGACTGGTATGAATGGGGGGAGGAAGCAATTAATAAAGCAAAAAATGAAAACAAACCCTTGCTCATCAGCATTGGCTATTCGTCATGCCATTGGTGCCATGTAATGGAGAAGGAATCATTTATGGATACCGCGGTGGCGCAATTAATGAATGATAATTTTATTTGTATAAAAGTTGACAGGGAAGAAAGGCCGGACATTGATAATATTTACATGAATGCCTGCCAGTTGCTTACTGGTAGCGGGGGATGGCCATTGAATGCTTTCGCTTTGCCGGATGGCAAACCTTTTTTTGCGGGTACTTATTACAGTAAGCAGGGCTGGATAAATTTATTAAAACAAATAGCAAAAGCTTATAAAGAAAAAAATGAGCTTGTTGTAAAACAGGCGGAAGCATTGACAAAAGGGATTGCCGATGAAGAAATTTCTTTTCAAAAAAGTGATAGTGGATCAGCGGTAATCAGTAAAACGGATTATCAAAAACTATTTGACGGTGTGTATAAAAAAATTGATACCCGCAATGGCGGGTTATCAGGATCCCCGAAATTTCCCATGCCTGCCGTAAGCGAATTTTTATTACAATATCATTTCCTCACCGGCAACAAGCAAGCATTTGAAGCTGCAACCAATACACTCACACGAATGGCCCTTGGTGGCATATATGACCAGGTGGGTGGGGGCTTTGCCCGCTATTCCACCGACAGTAATTGGCGCACCCCGCATTTTGAAAAAATGTTGTATGATAACGGGCAATTAATAAGCTTATACGCCCATGCTTACCAGGTAACAAAAAATGATTTTTTTAAAACCATACTTGCTGAAACAATTTCTTTTGTTGACAGGGATTTAACTTCTCCGGAGGGTGGATTTTACAGTTCGCTTAATGCTGATACAAAAGATGGCGAAGGGGAATTTTATGCATGGAAGTTGGATGAGTTTAATAAAACTGCCGGAATTGAATCACCAAATATGATGGCTGAATATTTTAATGTTAATCCCGAAGGCAATTGGAAAAAGAATAAAAATATCCTGTATGCATCTAACACGCCTTTGGAATTTGCCATAGCAAGAAAACTTGTACCGGGAGATTTTATTTCATCAGTAAATATTGTCAAAAAAAACCTGCTATCGCAAAGGAATAAACGCATCAGGCCGGCAACAGATACCAAAATACTGACTGCCTGGAATGCTATGATGCTAAAAGGATATGCCGATGCCTATTCAGCAACTGGTAATGAGGCTTATTTGTTAAAAGCATTATCCAATGCAAAGTTTCTTGAAAAAAACATGCCGGGCAAAGACGGGCGCCTCTACAGAAATTATAAGGATGAAAAAGTTTCTATTGATGCGTTTCTCGATGATTATGCGTGGATGGCCCGGGCATATATAAGATTATACCAGGTTACATTTGACAAACATTGGCTTACATTGGCCAAAGGGATAACTGATTATGCCCTGGCGAATTTTTTTGATAATGAATCAGGGATGTTTTATTACACCGCTGTTAATTCATCAAACCTGGTGGTTCGAAAAATGGACATCGCCGATAATGCAATACCCTCTTCCAGCGCAATAATGGCCGGGGTCCTTTTTGAGCTCGGTATTTATTTCGACAGCAAGGAATATTCGGGTATAAGCTCCCGGATGATATCAAACGTAGCAGGAAAAATTAGCGAAATGCCGGCTTATCATGCGCAATGGTGCTGGCTGGCCGGGCTATTCTCCCATGGTAGTTTTGAAGTGGCGATCATGGGAAAGGATGCCCGCAAAAAGAACCTGGAATTACAGAAGAATTATTTGCCCTCCTGTCTTTTTATGGGCGAAACGGATGAAGAGAACCTGCCATTGCTGAAAGCTAAATTAACCCATGATAAAACACTGATCTATGTGTGTACCGATAAAGTGTGCAAGTTGCCGGTTGAAGAATTGGACAGGGCATTAAAGCAGATAAAATGAATAATGGTGAAGGAATGTATTAAGTTTAGGAAGTTAATAAAATATTTAAAAAAGAGGGATGAACAAAATAACGGCATTGATCGTTTTTTCACTGATCTGTGCGGTTCCAGGGCACGGATAAATTAACCTTCCAGAGCCATAGTTGCTGTAAAGGAACATTTAATTCAGGCACTCATCTCTTGTTCGTAATGCACACGTTTGTTTCACGAATAATTAAAAACCCCATTTATGTTAATGCATCAAACCATGCGGTGGTTCGGGCCGAATGACCCGGTAAGTTTAGCTGACATCCGCCAGTCAGGTTGTGAAGGTGTGGTAACCGCCCTGCACCAGGTACCTGTTGGCGATGTGTGGCCGGTACACGCCATCAACCAACGCAAACAACTGATAGAAGCCGCCGGTATGACATGGACCGTAATTGAAAGCCTGCCGGTAAGCGAAGACATCAAAAAGCAAAATGGTGATTACCTGCTGCACATTGAGAACTACAAGCAAAGCTTGCGGAATGTTGCCGCCTGCGGTTTAAACGTGGTAACCTATAACTTTATGCCGATCCTTGACTGGATGCGTACAAATATTTCATATACCCTGCCTGATGGAAGCAAGGCTTTGTATTTTGAACGTTTGGCGTTTGTAGCCTTTGATCTCTTTATGTTGAAAAGGCCGGGAGCGGAAAATGATTATACCGCCGCAGAAATTGAAAAGGCGAAAGAAAAATTCGCTTCCATGACGGAGGAAGAAAAAGAAAAGCTATTTCATAATACCATGCTCGGTTTGCCCGGAAGCGATGACCCTTTTACACCGGAACAAATATTGACCGCATTAAAAACATATTCGAATATTGATGCAGCCCAACTCAAAAAACATTTATTTTATTTTCTTCAGCAGGTGGTTCCCGTTGCCGGAGAATGTGGGTTGAAGTTGGCCATTCATCCCGATGACCCTCCTTATCCAATTTTAGGATTGCCGAGAATTGTAAGTACCGAACAGGATGCGGCGGATTTAATAAATGCAGTTCCTTCGCCCGCTAACGGTTTATGTTTTTGCACCGGTTCATTTGGTGCAAGGCCTGATAATGACATTCCAAAAATGCTGAAACGTTTTGGTGACCAGGTGCATTTTCTTCACTTGCGCAATACAAAGCGGGATGCAGCGGGAAATTTTTATGAAGCGGATCATTTGGCTGGTGATACCGATATGTATGAGGTGATCAAGGAAGTATTGCTCATTCAGCAAAGAAGAAAGATTTCAATTCCCATGCGGCCCGATCATGGACACCAGATGCTGGATGACCTGAAAAAGAAAACCTATCCCGGCTATTCCGCCATTGGAAGGCTGAGGGGTTTGGCGGAATTACGGGGAGTGGAATATGCGGTTTATAAAAGTATGCCTGGATAGGAATGCAATGATTTTCTACACATAACGCAGGTAAAGATCCACAATGGTATTCGGTACAAGAGGGCGATGCAACGATGCTCCACATTGCTTCTTAGCCCGGACAATAATTTGTATTTTAACTGCAATCAAAACATTCCTATTTCTTTTCCGCAATGATATTCGTCAACACACCAATACCATCAATGCGGATATTTACCACATCATTTTCATTCAACGTAAAATCATTGGGCGGAACCACGCAGGTGCCGGTCATTAAAAAACATCCATGTTCAAAATCCATTTCCCGGTACAACCAACGGGGCAGTTCATCCAGCGAACGTTTCATATTGGCGAGTGTGGTTGCATCATCAAACATTTTTTCGCCATTGCGGTAAATATCCATTTGAATGGCCGTGGTTAACGCTATTGGGATATCGGTTACATAGAGACAAGGCCCAAGCGCAGCGCTTCTTTCATACGTTTTTGCCTGGGGAAGGTACAACGGGTTTTCACCTTCAATACTTCTTGAACTCATATCGTTGCCGATGGTATAAGCCTGAATATTTCCCTGCGCATTGATATATAATGTTAGCTCCGGTTCGGGTACATTCCAGGTGGAATCTTTACGGATATACACTTTTTCCCGATGGCCTGCCACCCGGTGCGGCAGTGATTTAAAAAACAATTCGGGCCTTTCCGCTTCATATACCCTTTGATAACAATCAGCCGCACCGGTATCTTCCGATTCTTCCATTCTTGCATCGCGGCTGCGTAAATACGTAACGCCTGCCGCCCAAACTTCCTGGCTGCCGATGGGGGGCAATAAAAAATTATTTATTAAATTTTCCCCTTCTTCTTCATTGATGATTTCGGCGGTTGCGGTTACTTGCAAAAGATAGTTGTAAAGGCCTTCCCGGTTGATGAGCGTATCCCAATCATCATTCAGTAAAAAAGATTTCGTTTCCAGTTTAAGGATATTCCCTTTGGTTGTTTTGTATAAATGCATGATGGATGAAGGTTTAAGGTGAATGGTGTAAGGTGTAAGGTTTAAGGTGTGTGTAACGTGTAAGGTGTAAGGTGTAATTTGCAAGGTAAATGGTAAATCGTGAATGAAGAATTGTAAATTATTTCAATCGCCCATTGCCTATTGCTCATTGCCCTTTCACACAATCGCATCATTACTAAAACCACCATTTACCTGCCGCCAGATATGCAGGGGGTTTTCATTTTTCAACGCATGGGGCAATAGTTGCTGCGGACTGTTTTGATAACATACGGCCCGTGTAAAACGATAGATGGCATTGCTGCCTACTGATGTTGTTTGGCTGCTGGTAGTGGCGGGAAACGGGCCGCCATGTACCATTGCATGAGTAACTTCCACGCCGGTAGGAACGTTATTGAAAATTATTCTTCCTGCTTTTAATTCAAGTTCAGCCGCTAAGCCTGCATAAGTAATAAGATCATTATCCGTACCCCAGATGCTTACTGTTAACTGACCCGATAATGCCCTGGCAACTGCATACAATTCTTCTTCATCAACTGCCATAACATGAATGGACGAAGGGCCAAATACTTCATGCGCTAAATCTTTATTTGCTAAAAAACGGGTTGCATCAATTTGAAACATATAAGGCGTGGCAGATATTTTCGCCTCACTTACTTTACCGGATGCCCCAAGTTTGATATCCCCTGAATTTATTAATTTTTTAATCCCTTCATTGTAGCCGTTACTGATGTTTTCATTTAACATACTATCCGCACCGGCATTTTTTATACAAGCTGAAAATTGAGAGAGGAACGTTTCTGTTTCGGCGCTTTGGATTGAAACAATGATGCCGGGGTTTGTACAAAACTGTCCGGCACTCAACAGGTTTGAGCTAGCTAATTTTTCGGCAAGAACAGCGGCCTGTTGCTGCATTATTTCCGGCAGGATAAACACGGGGTTTACACTTCCCATTTCGGCATATACGGGAATGGGTTCCATTCTTTTGGCGGCAGCATCCAACAAGGCTTTACCCCCGGTGAAGGAGCCTGTAAACCCAACTGCTTTAATAAATGGGTGCATTACAAGTTCAATACTGCATTCATTGTTTTTACCCTGCAATAATGAAAATACACCTTCCGGCATTCCGCATTCTTTAGCCGCGTCAATAATAATTTTACCAACCAGCTCGGAAGTAGCCGGATGGCCGGGATGCGCTTTATAAACTACGGGGCAACCAGCGGCCAAAGCGGAAATTGTATCGCCACCGGCCACGGAAAAAGCAAAGGGAAAGTTACTGGCGCCAAACACCGCGACAGGGCCCAATGGTATTTGCATTTGCCGTATATCCGGCTTGGGCAATGGTGTACGTTGGGGTAGCGCCGTATCAATAATCGCTTTTACCCACGAGCCTTCTTCCAGTAATGCCGCGAATAATTTTATTTGATTGATGGTACGCTGCACTTCACCTTCCAGCCGTGGTTTTGGAAGATGGGTTTCCTGCATGGCTATCTTTACAAGTTCATCTTTTGATGTGGCTATCGCTTCGGCGATTTTATCCAGGAAGGATTTTTTTTGTCCAGGTGAACATAACCTGTAAAACACAAAAGATTTGTGTGCCAGCATTACAGCCGCATCAATTTCTTCCGCCGAAGCTTCATGAAATGAATAAACTTCAGGGTTGTTATTTTCCAATACAGATGAAGAAAACGTGTGGTTACCTTTCCCTGAAAGTGTATTGCCGATTAAATTTTTTCCGGTGATCATAATTTAAAAATTTATTCTGTGCAATCTATAACAAAAAAAGAAATTAATAGCAACAGGGCCCCTGGCATTTGGAAGTTTAAAGTATATGTTTTTATTTTTTTTGTCCGGGCCAGGAAGCTATGTTGAGCATCCTTGCATCGCCCTCGTGTACCGCATACCAATGGGGAACTTTACCCATGTTATTTGTAAAAAACCAACAGTGGGCTTACGTAGGCAACACTATGAATTTCAATAACAGGGACAATTACAATTTGCGTTTTTTTCCCCTTTGGAACATCCCGGTTTTTCGGGTATGGCCTGACCCCATTCATCGGGACGTTTGCTTCCATTTATTTTCAGGGGCGGCGCAAGGAGTTCAGGGCATCTAAAAAAATAACATTATTACCCTCGTTCTGATACTTTTTCGTCAACTAAAAATCTATCTGCCAGCAGGTTACCAGGCTATTGATTATAGTGCCATTCATAAAATAATTATACTTACCCCCATCGTTCCAAAAAAACAATTTAAAACCCTGCTTATCTTATTTTTTTACAGCGGATGCCATGGCTTTATAAATAGCTTCGTGAATGGCGGGCCTCACATTCATCTTTAAAAGGAGCGTATTGTCGCCCCCCTGGGGTGTAACCCGGTTACTTAAAAATACATACACTAATTTTTTCGCCGGGTCGGCCCAGGTGCAGGTACCCGTAAAGCCGGTATGGCCAAAACTGAGGGGCGATGCTGAAAGGCAGGGATAAGGTTCCGGGCGGGTATTGTTATCTTTCTCCGGTTTATCAAAGCCAAAACCCCTGCGGCTGATAGTACTGTGGTATGATGTAAACAGATCAACGGTTTCTTTTCGCAGGTAACGCTTACCGTTAAACTGGCCGCCATTCAACAGCATTTGCATTATAACCGCAATATCATAAGCGCTGCTAAATAACCCTGCATGGCCGGCCACACCTCCAAACATCGCGGCGCCGGGATCATGTACATCTCCCTGTATCAATTGCATTCGAAATTGCTTTTCCATTTCAGTGGGCGCTATCCGGTTAAGCGGCAGGTATTGCCTGGGTTTAAAACCAGCGGTTGTTAATTCAAGCGGAGCGTAAAATTCCTTTTTTACATATTCATTCAACGGCATGCCACTTATCGCTTCCACGATTTTACCCAAAAAAATAAAATCATTATCACTGTAAACATATTTATCAGTTGCGCCAATGGGGCTTTGTAAAATACGTTGGTACATCGTATCTCTCCAATCACTGCGCATAAATAAATTGTCTGCTACCCTTATATTGAATAAATCATTTTGGCGGGTAGAATAATATTTAGCAAAAGCCGCACCGGAGGAGTCAACCGTTTCTTTGTAAAAAGGAATATAAGCAACCAGCCCTGCCTGGTGCAGCAAAATATTTTCAATTAATAGATGTTCTTTATTCGTGCCTTTCACCATCGGCAGGTAATCGCCCAATGTTTTTTTCAGGTCAATTTTTCCCTGCTCATACAATTTCATGACAGAAATGGTAGTGGCGCAAATTTTTGTAACAGATGCCATGTCATAAACCGATTCTATATTTACCGGCTCCGCATTATCATAATTAAAATGACCAAAGGCTTTCTGGTAGGCGACTTTGCCGTCTTTAACCACCAATACCACACAACCAGGTGTTGCGCCGCTGCTGATGGCATTATTGGCAATGGAATCAATCTTGTTTAATTGTACTACATCCAATCCCAACTCATCCGGATTTGCCGCGGGCAAAGCAGCAACAGCCGTCATAATGCCGCTTCCATAAGGAAATGCATCGCAAACCGTAACCGGCAGTTTTCCCTTACCGGGAATTTTCCCCTGCAGCAGGTCCGCCGCGGTATTTTGTATGATATCATCATCTTCGTAACAGGCTACCATGTTTTTTGCAGCGCAGAAATTTTTAATCGCATAAGGATTGCCAAAAACAAATGTCGCGGAGTTGGTTTGCTCCTGTAATTGTGTTACAAGGTTGATGGCAGATGGGCTGATACCGAAATTATTCGCCGGTGTACGGTTATATCCATGCACGCCAATGATCACATGTTTGTACCGCTGTTTTATTAAGTAAACGGTAGATAATATCCTTGCCGCATCCTGCAAATAATTAAAATAAAAAACATCCGCGTTGTAATCGGCCCTCAGGCGTTTTGCAAAACCATTATCAGCGCTAAT
>JANOTW010000750.1:0-3753 GCA_031416575.1 Ferruginibacter sp. | reverse complement strand
TAATTGTTACGGTATTTGATACCTGACCGCTTTTTTAAGGCGTGGGGCCCGGGGCTATGCACACCGTTCATGTTAGCCCATTCAGCATTTCTTACGCTGCCTCATAAATGGAAGGGATATACGCAATTCGAAATCCTTGCCCCGGATTGACAACTCCTTATCTTTCGCAGTTTAAAGTGCATGCTTTTTATCTTTTTTGTCCGGGCTGAAGAATTTCATGGCCTGCCCCGCAATGCGGGGGCATTCCCGAAAAAAATCGGGATTTCGCAATACAGTTTTTTGTCCAAACTATATTTCATTTCTCAACATAGTTGCATCGCCCTCTTGTACTGAATACCATTGGGGAACATTAATTGCGTTATAAATTAACAGGGCATGTATCCAAAAAATCGGGTTGCACCTTTTATAAGAACAACTACACTGGCATTGTAAATCGTACTTATTATTTTGACCGGTACTGCGGGTATTCCGGCCCCTAAAGAGCAGTAAAAAAAATTGCCCGGAAATAGCCGCAACCGGGTATTTAAAAAATGCGTGTATAATAGACTAATTTCAACAATAGAAAATTTTGTGGTTGCGGATAATAGCGTAAATTGCAACGTTAGCAGCGGTACTATGAGCAGTAAAATAATTTGCATAGCTTTCCTGGTAGTAACTATTTTTTCCTGCCGAAGTTTGGAAACAAAACCAATTACTGAAATTAAGAGTGATACTACTTTAGTCCTTAACTTAGCTTTAAGGACAGCATTTTACCATGACAACCTTCCAAGCATTGACCCTCTGAAAAAACCTTATCATTTTGGAGATTCAATATTATTTTCTTCAACCACATTGCCATTGTCAATTCTACCGAGAATGAGTGATACAATAAACTTCAAAATTCTTAGTCGGAAAGAAATAATATTATTGATGCAAACGGAAAGTGACTTGAACAAAATTCCAAATTACTTAAATATTGGTGCATTTGAGAAAAGTGACACTAGCTATTACGTAAGTGTGCAGAGTTTAAACTGTATAAATTTTGGAGGCGGTGGACAAATTGGGATTTATATTGTTAAGGCAAATGACTCATTTGTAGTCGTAAACAAAATGAGTAGTAATATCAATTAAGTACCTCTGCTAACATGGGTATTTGCAATAGCAGGGCTGGACGGAAGTCCCTCGGCTTTTAGTCCATTACCGGGCAGTAGTTCCGGCTGACATTTTTCAATTTACTTTTGTTCATCATTTATAATTTTAGTTTATTAATTTAGCTTTTGTTTCGGCAGACGTTTTTCAATTGCCCTGCCATCGCAAATACCTGTCGTTGGCAGTAATACCTAAGACACTTTTACGTTCAGTTGTGGGGTTGGACTTTAAATTAGAGGGTTTGCTTTTTTATAGCTGGGTGTATGGGGTGGGACACAAAAATATTATGCCTTTTTCAAGTTCTTATCACCGGGTAAATCTTGCAGATGCAATCTATTACAGGCTATTCTAATCTCCTCGTAGTCAATTAAGTCTTTTGGGTTGACCCACATTTTGTAATTGGAAAGTTTGCTATAAATTATTAGTATGTTAGTACGATTAATAGGAACGACTTCGCAACCATGTACATCTATTAGCCACTTTATAAATGAAGACCTTTTGTAAAGCATTAAGCGGTTATTAGTTTCTCTGTAAAACTTTTTGTTTTAAACGTCTTAGGGATAATAAGTACGTTTTTAGCAGCCTTTTGCTGCTCAAACTTTTTTATTGCCGCATACATTTTTTTTAAATTTCTTTTTGCATCTGTTTCATTTTCACCGTTTGCAATAATATCGGTTCTATGCTCATAAAAAGCAAGAAATCTCCCAGACTTGCACTCAATCACAGTACCTGGAATTAATTCGCTTTTTGTCTTTTTTATAGTGTTTGGCATATTGTAGTTTTACATTATTAACGGACAATCCGCCTAAATGTTTTCTACATAAAGTTAAATAATTAAAATTGCCAACCAAATTACTTTTCGAAACTTTTATAACCAACTATTTTAGTATTATGCCAATTATCTTAGTTTAAAGCAAATAAAGTAGTAAATTTGAAAAGAAAAACCCCTGTTTCAGCAGGGGCATTGTTAAATATAAAATGTAAAAAAGATGGCAATCCCAAAAAATCACGGCAAACCGGTAACGCCGCAGGTAATCAAAGAAGTAAAAACCCTTGCAGCACACAATACTCCAACAAGAGTCATTGGGCTTAAAATTGGTCGTACTGAAAGCTCTGTTAATAACATAGCAAACCAAAATAATATATCCCTAAAGCCTACTAATCAAAGCCCTTATAACAGGACTAAGAAGTAAAGCGGAATATCCTTTTTTTCTAATTGTTTTACTGCCTTATTAAATGCAGTACGCAATTTGTTTGGCCAGACATAACCACCTTCTGCTAAAGCTACCCCCATTTCCATTACAACACCTTTAACGGATTTTAGTGAAATTTTGTTATCCTGTACGACACTATCTGCTTTGTTAGACAAAATAAAATTTCGTAAAAGGTTTTACTGCCTTTAGGTAGGACATTTTAAAACGACATCGTAGCGGAGACAAATAAAGAGACGTGGTACATACTGCCAACATTAAGAACAATAGCCGAAAGCCCCAGCAAAAGCCCCCCATTAAAAAACTGTTAATGGGGGGCTTTTGGTTATTGTTTGTTGAAACAAAAGGTTTTGTGCAAGTGGGGCATGGCGTTGTAAGTTTCGGCTGTAGTTCGCTGTCAGCAATAGTTCCGGCTGACGGTTTTCAATTTGGCTTTTTGTTGTTATCTTCAACTTTTAAAACAATCCAGGCATTGGTTCCGGGCTGACGGTTTTCAAATTCCCAGCCATCGCCAATGCAGAACGTTACCTGCAACCCTAAAGCACAAACTACACGGTTCGATACAAAATGAAACCAATGACATAAAACAATAAAGGAAGATTATGAAACAAGTATTTTGTACAATTTTATTTATTGCTGCCCTATCTTTTCAAGTGGCAGCACAAGACAATTTCGTTTTTCCAAAAGGCGAAATATCTACAACTGATAATCATACAGGAAATGTTTGGCTTAAAGAATTAAATGTGCCTGATAGTATATTTAATTTTAGCCTTGCACATGCAACGTTTGCTCCGAATGCAAAATTAGACTGGCACATTCATCCTGCCGGGCAATACCTTCTTATTACCGGGGGAACTGGATATTATCAAGAAAGAGGTAAACCATTACAAATTGTTCACAAAGGAAATGTTATCAAATGTCTTCCGGGAGTGGAGCATTGGCATGGCGCAACACCGGAAACCAGCTTTGGTTATATAGGGGCTACGCCGGTACAAAAAGGAAAGACAAAATGGTTACAAAGGGTAACTGATGAAGAATATCATAGCGTAAAATCCCTGTTTATGGACAGCACTACTGGACAGCAAAAAATTATAAATCTGTCAAAACAGAAATGGCTTTGGATGGCAGACAAAAATGTAGATTCTTTAAATGCGTTATTCGATGAAAAATCTGTCTTCGTTCACATGGGAGGAAGTTGGGGGAAAGAACAGGAAATCAATGTCATAAAAAGTGGTGCGATTTGGTATAAGAAAGCAGACATTCAGGAAACTTCTGTGCAGGTCATCGGTAACACTGCCATACTTTTAAACAAAATTCGCTTGACAGCAGTTGTTGGAGGCAATGAAGTAGTTAATCCTTTTGTAGTTACAGAAGTGTATGTGCAACAAAATGGGAAGTGGACATTAGGCTCTCT
>JANOTW010000749.1:0-3523 GCA_031416575.1 Ferruginibacter sp. | reverse complement strand
GCTTTCACCGGAAGGCAATATAATCAGTTGGAATGAAGGAGCGGAAAGAATTAAAGGGTATGCTGAAAAGGAGATCATTGGAAAACATTTTTCTGTTTTTTACACAAAAGAAGCCATAGAAAATAATTTCCCGATGGATGAACTGGCAATCACTAAAAAAGAAGGCCGTTACGAAAATGAAGGATGGAGAGTAAAAAAAGATGGCAACCTTTTTTGGGCTAATGTGGTTATTACTGCTTTGAAGAGGGATGGGGCCATCATCGGTTATTCAAAAATTACCCGCGACATTACCGAACGGAAAAAATCAGAAGAGCATATCAAACAATTGAATGCCATACTGGAGCAACGTGTTTTAGAAAGAACGGAAGAGTTGCAGCAAAGTGAACAAAAGTATCGTAAACTTTTTGAAAACAGCCCCATGCCCATGTGGGTGCTTGATCTGCCTTCATTGAGGTTTATTGACGTGAATGAAGCCGCCATTATTAATTATGGATACACCCGCCAGGAATTTCTTTCCATGTCTGCAATTGATATCCGGCCGGATGATGAAAAGAAACGTTTCCTTCATTTTGATCATTCCGCTTCCCTTGGAAGAAGGAACACGGGTATTTGGAAACACCTGAAAAAAGATGGTTCCATTATATATGCGCAGGTGAATTCGCATGAAATGAATTTCGACAAAAAAAGCGCCCGCCTGGTGCTTAGCAACGATGTTACGGAAAGAAAAAAAGCAGCCGAAAGACTGGACTTTGCGCTTGAAGCAGGACAGATTGGAATTTGGGAACTTGACATTGTCAATGATACTTCCGTACGAAGTTTGCAGCATGACCAGATATTTGGTTACCAGGAAAAAATACCACACTGGGATTATAAATTTTTCATATCACATGTTCACCCGGAAGATGTAATAATGGTAGAAGAATCATTTAAAGAAGCATTAAAAAAGAAAAGATCCGTAATTGAAACAAGAATTATTTGGCCGGATCTTTCCATTCACTGGGTTTTGATAACAGGAAAAATTACCGGGGATGATAAAGAAAAGCCGTTAAAAATGTTCGGCACAGTGTTAGACATTACGAAACTTAAAAAGGCAGAAGCCGAAATACGTCAAATGAATAATGAGCTGGAGCAAAGGGTACTAATCAGGACAAGGGAGCTAAACTCTGCCAACAAGGAGCTGGAATCCTTTTCTTATTCCGTATCGCACGATTTAAGGGCGCCGCTGCGGGCTATTCATGGTTATTCGCAGATACTGTTGGAAGATTACAAAACTAAACTGGATGATGAGGGAAACAAGCTCCTTAACAGGGTAATGTTTAACGCAAAAAAAATGGGGCTGCTCATTGACGACCTGCTTGAATTTTCAAGATTGGGAAAAACACCTTTGAACAAAACCACTATTGACATGAACAGGATCGTAAAGGATGTAATAAGCGAATTAAGCCAGTCGAATAAATATCACCTCAATATTACTGTGGGTGAATTGGGTACGGCAATTGCGGATGAAGTAACTATCCAACTCGTTTTTCAAAACTTATTGTTGAATGCTACCAAGTATTCTTCTAAAAAAGAAAATCCATCCGTTGAAGTGGGCGTAACTGAAACGGATAAAGGCACTACTTATTTCGTAAAGGATAATGGTGCAGGTTTCGACATGGCCTATTATGACAAACTGTTTGGTGTATTTCAACGTTTTCACCGGCAGGAAGAATTTGAAGGAACAGGAGTAGGTTTGGCTATCGTACAAAAAATAATATTAAAACATGATGGCCAGGTTTGGGCAGAATCAGTTGTGAACGAAGGGGCCACTTTTTATTTTACACTTCAATAATATTAAGGTTGCTAAAAATGAACTTTCCCGAAATAATGGAATTTATGCTGATTGAGATGAAATGGACGATGCTGAAATAACTATTTGTGCAAAAACCTGAGGTGGGATTATATCGTTTATAGTTAACTCCACCAGCTATGGCATAAAATTAGTAGCCCAATAAATCAACATGACAAAAAAAATAAAAATATTACACCTCGAAGACGTAGAAATCGATGCGGATCTTGTAAGCAGGATTTTGAAAAAAGGAAAAATAGAAGCGGAAATACTGGTAGTTGACAATAAGGAAGCATATGTGGAAGCTTTAATTGAATTTGATCCGGATGTCATTCTTTCAGATCATACGCTTCCTTCATTTAATTCAGGCGAAGCATTAAATATTTTCCTGCAAAGCGGGATTAAAATACCATTCATATTGGTCACCGCCACCATGTCGGAGGAATATGCGGTATCAGTAATAAAGGCCGGCGCAAATGATTATATTTTAAAAGACCACCTGGAAAAGCTGCCTGAAGCGATTACTAATGCGCTCCAAAAAATTGAATCGGAAATTAACCTGGAAAATAAAAAAGCGCTGAATATAAAGGAAAAAACAAATGCTGTTTTGGTGGCACATGAGCACGAAAGAAGCCAAATGGCCAATGAGCTGCTTGAAAACATCAACCAGATTTTAGCTGCATCCAATCTTTATATTGACTGTGCCATCAGTGAAATAGATAAGCGCATGACATTTATGCTAAACAGCAAGAAATACATTTTGCTGGCTATTGATGAAATAAAAAAATTATCGCAGGTGATAATGCCCCCAACCTTTGAAGTAGTAGGTTTAATTGATTCATTGAAAAATTGGTTGGAATTCAAACACCCGCAAAATGGAATGAATTTTATTACCGAGTGGGAAAATTTCAATGAACAGGTTACGAGCGGAGAATTACAACTTACTATTTACCGCATTGTACAGGAACAACTCAATAATACCATTAAATATTCCAATGCACAAAATGTTTACATATCCCTCAAACAAACCCAGGAAACAATTGAGCTTATAATAAAAGACGATGGAGTTGGGTTTGATACTTTGAAAAGCACGACAGGCGTAGGTTTACAAAATATAAATACGAGGGCGGAAATTCATAATGGAAGGATGTTGCTGGAGTCGCAGCCTGGTAATGGGTGCAGGTTAACGGTAGTTTTTTCAAATTAATTATTATAATTGGCTTCCATAAAAACCCGGTTGGAATATAAATAGCCCGGTTTTTAGTTTAAAACGCAATTAAAGATCCCCAAAGGTATGCGGTACAAGTCCCGATTCAAGTGTAACATCGGGATGCCGACAAATACTGTCGGCAGGCGATGCAACGATGCTGCCCATTGCTTCACAGCCTGGACAAAAAAAATTATTCATGTTTTTATCCGTTGCGAAGTATAATAAAGAGCCAAAGAGGCGGAAATTTTTTATAGCGATAGCGCCAACCCATTTCCGCCTCATTCTGTAAAGAAACATTACTAAAAAGTTATTAGTTACCTGATATAAAAACAAAATAATTTTTATTATATTGTTGTCGAAAGATAAAATGGCGCAAAAACAGCAACTGTAAACTTTATCGTTAAATTAAAACCCTTGATCATGAATAAATTATCACGCAGAAAAATTATCAAAAACCTTGCATTGGGTGGGGCTGCCATTCTTTA
>JANOTW010000748.1:0-11962 GCA_031416575.1 Ferruginibacter sp. | reverse complement strand
GTCTGTGCGATTTTTGCATCCGGCCTGTTATTGAGCGCTGATTTTACCAGGCTATCCAAAGCCGGAATAGCTTCGGTAGTGAACGCTCCGAATTGATATTCGGTTTTTGGGGCAATAAAATTGTTGCCTGTGGATTGCAATAATAACTTCAATTCACTTTCTACCGGCATCATTGCGGATGTTATATTTACCAGTTCATTTTGTAGATTAAAAAGTAAAGCTTTTAAACGCATATTATCTTTAAGTGCGATGTTACCCGCTTTTAATTCTTCGTCCATGCCTTTTATAAGCCGTTGCAATTCCATAATTTCAGCATCAAATACTTTTTTAATTTTTAACTGGTGATTGATTTCCAGTAAATCGCTTCTCAGGGCGTACCGAAGGCTTCTCATAACATCATTGAATTGTTCCGTAGCTAATGTGGTATTATCAACTGCCAACTGAGCCAGCTTGCTTCTTTTGGCGGCTGTTTTTATTAATTGTGTAAGTTGAATAAATACCTGCCCGTTGTTGGCATCATGCCTGAAAAATTTCCCATCACCTTTCTTTCCATCATAAATATTCTGGTCGGTAGCAAGTATTGGGTTGTCCCATAACCTGGCCTGTTCTATGAGGGCCTTATTCGCATCAATATTATATTTTGCCGCCAGTAACGTAAGGTTTTTTTGAAGGAAAATTTTTTCAGCTTCCTGTAATGAATACCGGTTGGTATCGGGTGTAGGTTGTCCTTTAACTTCAGTATGCGTGATGAGGAATACAGTTGCCAGCGCGATAAATATTTTTTGCATCGGTTTTATTTCAAACAGTTAAAAACAATTTTACTTATTGAGGATGCAAAGCTGCCCTCTTATTTTGTTAAGCGGTTATTAGGATTGGTTAATGGACGGTTAAGGCTGCAAAGAATACCGCCTGTAGCATCTTTCGGAAGAACTGGTTTTATTATGATTAAAATATTTTTGATCAGTTGACAAAAATTAATTTACAATATTGAACTATACTTCACAAGGTATAAAAACATGAAGAAGATTTTTTGTCCTGGCATTGAAGCTATGGGCATCATCGTTGCATCGCCCTCTTGTACTGAATACCATTGGTGATCTTTTATTACGTTTTAAATTACTAATTTTTACCCCCTTTTGGAACATCCCGATTTTTCGGGAAAGCCTGTCCCGGTTCATCGGGAGGGATAGGGGCAGACTGTTTTTATTTTTTTAGGGAACAAAATAAAATATCACTAATTTACCCCTTGCGCAGTATATCAAAACATGTTAATGGCAGGTAAAAGATGTCCGTTCCAAAAATCAAATCCGGTGTGCGGGTTTTCTGAATATATACCATTATTTTTTTTGGGATTTGTAAAATGACCGTGTTGCATAATTTGGCTTCACCCCATCATAATGGCGCCAGCCCTACAGAATGAGGCTTACATAATTTTTTATTCTTCAAATGATTAAGGGGAAAAATATTTTCATTTTCTCCAAATATCAGGGTCAGGGGTTTGGTAGTAATTTTATTAATTGCGGCAACAACACTTTCACCTTCTGAAAAACCAGCTCCAGGCATTACTGATAAATGTATTTCGAAACCTGTATGTGTACCAGGTGATAATAAACTACTGTTTACGATTTGTGCACTTGCATCAGCCGGGAGAAGGTTGAAAACAAATGGCATTACGCCTGCACCAAAAGAATAACCAATTAACATTATTTTTTTACGGACTGCTTTCCCGCAATGGATGGCACATAGTTGATGGTTCATAATTCTTAGCAGCTATTATCTAATTTATAATAGAAGTTTCTTAAGCCATTAGCTATGAGCTATGAACTAATTCACGTGCCCTTCTATGAACCATTAACTGATGCACGTGCCTTTTTATGAACAATTAACCATGAACTATCAAATATGTGGCACGGTAAACCTAAATCCAACCCCATGGATCGTTTCTAAAATGATATCAGGTTCAGCCTTCAAGTATTTGCGGAGTTTGCTGATGAATACATCCATGCTCCTGCCGAGGAAAAAATCATCCTTACCCCATACGTTGATCAAAACTTCTTCTCTTTTAACAACATTGTTTGGATGTTCACAAAAAAACTTTAACAGGTCGGCTTCTCTCTGGGTAATGTTAAAAGTTTCATTAGCGATAATTATTTTTAAATTAACAAAAGAGAAACGAATTTTCCCTATGGCGAAGTCTTCAACCGTATCGGAGTGTAGTTTTTTACTACGGCGTAAAAACACTTCTATCTTTTTCAGTAGCTCCGGCATGCTGAAAGGTTTGGCGATGTAATCGTCTGCACCTGAGTCATATCCTTTCAGCCTGTCTTCTTCCTGGTTTTTTGTACTTAAAAAAAGTATGGGCATTACATCCGTTTGTTGCCTTATTTTTTTTGCTACCGTGTAGCCGTCTTTATTCGGCATCATAATGTCTAATAAGCAGATATCAAATTTTGTTTTATCAAAAGTGTCTATAGCGGTTTGTCCATCCGCACAGTGTACTACTTTATATCCTTCGTCTTCCAGTGTGTCTTTTACTATAAACGCAAGACTGCTGTCGTCCTCCGCGAATAAAATGGTTGCTTTAGCTGTTTGCATGATATTTTAATTTTAATGTAAGGGTAATTCAATTATAAACTCCGACCCGATGCCTGTTATACTTTTTACATGGATGGTACCTTTGTTTTCATCAATTACTTTTTTTACGAAGTATAATCCAAGCCCAAGCCCTTTTACATTGTGGATATCGCCGGTAGGCACCCTGTAAAATTTACGGAATAATTTTTTTTGGTATTGCTCCTCTATGCCAATGCCATTATCTTTTACCGAAATGTGATACATGCCATTGATGGTTTTTGTTTCTATGATGATCATTGGGTCTTTGGAATATTTTATAGCGTTCGAAATCAAATTCAGGATCGCTACATATAAACTGCTTTTGTCAGCCTGTATCGAATTATTATTTTGTTCCAGTAAAAGTTCCACTTTAGCATTCTTCTCTTCAATGGTTACCTGTAATTGCATAACCGCTTTTTTTATTAATTCATTCGGCTCGATTTCTTCTTTTTCAAGCGCTAACCCGTTTGCCTCGGCCTTCAGCACTTTCATCAGGTTTTCTATATGCTGTTTCAAATAGGCGGTTTGCCCCTGCATAAGCCTGGTGTATTTTTCAAGCTTCTCAGGATGGTTAATAATGGAAGGCTTGGCGATGGCATCCAGGCCTACCATCAGCGTGGTAAGGGGCGTTTGAAATTCGTGGGTTACATTTCTTATAAAATCATTTTGTACCTCATTTAAAAACTTTTGCCGGTATAAATGAAACATACTGAATCCCAGTGCGATTAAAATTAATAATAAAAATATGCTTGATATGATCCACCACGACATTGAACTTAGTATATATTGGCTTCGGTGAGGGAAAAATAAATGGATGTAGGCATAAGTGTTTTTATACAGGGGCAGGTCAATGCCACTATTGTCCGGATGTTTTGATGCCGCCGTTGGAACATATACTTCATAAGCATATTCATGCGTATTATCATCGTACAAAGCCACTTTGCAATCCGTGAATACGCCGAAATCTTCCAGGTTATTTAAAATGGAATTCAACAAAGTATCTTTTGGTGGAATGCTGTCAATCCTAAACAGGAAAGTATTGATATTGGGTTGTTGTATTAGTTTTTGTAATTCCGTTCCCGATGAATCACTCAATTGCAAATCTTCGTAAACACCCTGTATGCTTTTTACTACGCTGGTGGTAAACTCTTTTTGATCGTAGTTATAAATTTTATTTAACCAGAATAGCTGCACAGACACCAGTAAACCGATTAGTACCGTTGATAAAAGAATGATAGATTTTAATGTAGCGGAACGCATGATTTTTTTGCTTCTTAACTAATGTTAATGCAAAGGTGCAGACAAAATTCAGATGTTCTGAAATACTAAGGTTAAATAGTGGTTAATCAAATCAGGAAGTGATTACGGCTAATTTTCTTTAATTTTTTTCTATGTTGTTTATGTATGATTTTTCTATGGGGGGTTAAACGGTAGTTAAGCATGCGTAAGTACATTAAAGTGGCAATACATTTGTATTTCATTTTTAATAACAATCAGTTTATCAACATTTAAAACTTCACAACAATGAAAAAATTAATGCTTGGTGCAGCAATGATGATTGGGTTCATCAGTTTCTCCACTGCTCAAAAAGTTGCAACTCCAGCTACGGCTACAACAAAACCGGCGGCAAAGAAAGTAACGCTGGCCAAACCAGTAAACCCTGTTGTAGCGACTCCGCAGCCTGCGATTAAAAAGCCAATCGCTAAAAATACCGTTGTAACCAAGCCAGCCGTAAATCCGGTAGGAGCAGCCCCTGCCAAGGCCGCAACTACCCAGGGAGTGGTACTTAAAAAAGATGGTACTCCTGATAAACGTTTTAACACTGCGACAGCAAAAGAAGGCCAGCTAAAAAAAGATGGCACACCAGATAAGCGGTATAAGGCAAATAAAAAGGGGTAGATTATTTATTATCTTTTGAAACTAAAAGGTTTGAAATGAATACAGCGCACGTGGATCAACAGGAAAGATCCCCAATGGATCAAATGTTGAATGGAGCGCCGCCAATGAAGATGCACATTGGTTCTTTGCCGGCTAATAAATAATAACCGATAGTTTACATAATTTAAATAGCATAAAAAAATCCCATCCGTTAGCTATCGGATGGGATTATTTTTATATGGGGACAAAGCCAACGGCGTTTTTTTAAGCCAATGCTTTATTCACCAGCGTTGCAGCTTCGCTTAATAAGATAGCGCTTTGCACTTTGAGGCCGCTTTCGTCAATTAATTTTTTTGCTACATCCGCATTGGTGCCCTGCAGGCGGACAATAATGGGTATTTCAATATTGCCAATGGATTGGTATGCATCAATAACACCCTGGGCTACACGATCGCAACGGACAATACCACCAAAGATATTTATGAGGATGGCTTTTACCTTGGGGTCTTTTAAGATAATACGGAAACCTGCTTCTACCGTTTGTGCATTGGCGGTACCGCCTACGTCCAGAAAATTGGCAGGTTCGCCCCCACTTAATTTGATCATATCCATCGTGGCCATTGCAAGGCCGGCGCCATTTACCATGCAACCTACGTTGCCGTCTAATTTCACAAAGTTCAGGTTGAATTTACCTGCTTCCACTTCCGTAGGGTCTTCTTCGGAAATATCACGTAGTGAAGCGATTTCGGGGTGGCGCATGATCGCATTGTCATCCACATTCATTTTACAATCCACCGCGATAATTTTTTCATCACTGGTTTTAAATAATGGATTTATTTCCAGCATGCCACAATCCAGTGCAACATATGCATTGTATAAATTGGTAACGAATTTTACACAGTTTCTAAATGCTTCGCCACTAAGGCCAAGGTTAAAAGCTATTTTGCGTGCCTGGAAAGGCAGCAGCAATCCACCGGGATAAACCCATTCCTTGAATATTTTTTCAGGTGTATCATGCGCCACGTCTTCAATGTTCATACCCCCTTCAGTGCTGTACATCACTACGTTTTGTCCTTTTGACCTGTCTAATAAAATAGACAGGTAAAATTCTTTAACAGGGTTGGCCCCTTCGTAATACACATCCTGGGCTACCAATACTTTATTCACCATTTTACCGGTTGGGCCGGTTTGTATGGTCACCAATGTGCCGCCTATAATGTTCTGGGCTATTTGTTTTACCGCTTCCGCATTTTTGCCTACCGCTACCCCGCGTTGATCAGTACCTGTGATGGTACCTTTACCACGTCCGCCGGCATGTATTTGTGCTTTTACTACGGCAAACTTGCTGCCGTATTGGGAATGTATTTGCCTGTATGCATCTTCTGCTTCGGTGGCGGTATTGCAGGCGATGCCTTCCTGCACCGGCACATTATATTTTTTAAGCAGTTCTTTGGCTTGATACTCGTGAAGGTTCATGTTTTGTAAAATTTGTTGCGAAGATAGGAAGTGAAAAGAAACTTTAGACAAATACTGCAACGGCTTGTTATACCTATAATCCCCGGGGCGGATATCTCAGGAACACCAAGCGTCCTTTCTGATGATATATTGATTCCTTCAGCGCAGGTGCGGTAAACAGATTCTATCAGAATTACAATGGTAAAATTTGGTATTCCCGGGGTTTCAGCAGCGCCTGCGGTCACGGTAAACTTTTCTTATACAAAAGTGGAAGATACCGCAACATTGTTTCATAATCTCATCAAGATTCCCCCCCTGTTCTTTTAGGATCAATTGAACTTGCCGAAAACGGGCCTGCAGGCGTTGGCACCATGGTATCTTTGAGCAATTCTTTTGCTACTTTATTTAAGGTGAAAACGGATACTGGTAGTGTATATACCGGGTATCAACTATTTTTTTGGGGGGGGTAGGTTTTTCCACTAATGCAGGAGCCAATGGTTGGGCTTTAACTATACCCGGGGCGCCTGACAGCGAAAATGAGGATATAGTATGGATATATGATGTTAATCGGATAGAACCAATGTATGCGTCCTGTATTGAGGGCGTCCTAACCCTTCTGCAGCTTTTTACCTGTTGGTTTTTGGCGGGAGATCCACTCTGCCAGTTGCTTTAGCTGAATTTACTTCAGGTATGTCTAACAATGTGTGGGAGCGTTTACACACGTTCCCATTTTTTTTACCATTATTTTAAGCCATCCCTGGTGATAGTTTACTTTCTTTGTAAAACAGTTTTTAATACGCATCCTTAATTGAGTACGCTTTATCGGGATTTAATCAATGGGTTGTTGATATCAGAAATATTTTTTTTAATTATTTTTTTTTAAAACATGATTACCAAAATTAATGCGGCGGTGGCTTATATCCAGCGTGTTTATAACTTCCCCCCCAAAGTAGGAATTGTACTGGGCAGCGGTTTGGGCAGCTTTACTTCCGAAATGAATATAGAAAAGGAAATACCATATGGCGATATTCCACATTTTCCGGTTAGTACCGTGGAAGGCCATAGCGGCAAATTAATTTTTGGTGAAATGGGTGGAAAAAAAGTAGTGGCGATGGCTGGACGGTTTCATTTCTACGAAGGTTACACTACCGAAGAAGTAGTGTTTCCGATAAGGGTAATGAAATTTTTAGGCGTTGAAACCTTGTTGCTCAGCAATGCGGCGGGAGGAATAAATGCCCGTTTTAAAGTAGGTGACCTGATGGTGATAAAAGACCATATCAGTTTATTTTCGGCAAATCCTTTAATAGGAAAAAATATAGATGCATTGGGAACACGTTTCCCTGATATGAGTGAGCCCTATAACAAAACTTTGATCAGCAAAGTAAAATTGATCGCCGCTGAAAAAAATATAGATCTCAGGGAAGGCGTGTATTGCGGTGTTACCGGCCCCACTTTTGAAACAAGGGCGGAATACAAATTGTTGCAGGTGATTGGTGGAGATGCCGTGGGCATGAGTACCGTTCAGGAAGTGATTGCCGCCGTACACATGGGCATTACTGTATTTGCCATGAGCGTGATAACAGACATTGGTATCAGGGAGGAAGAAAATAAAATTACCCATGCGGAAGTTTTGGAGGCGGCAGGTAATGCTGAGCCCAAACTGACTTACCTTTTTAAAGAATTGATTGCTCAATTGTAGTGCATGTATAAAATAGGATTTACTTTTTTTTTGTTGATGGCGCTGCATTCTGCATTTGCACAAATTCCCAGGGGCGATACTCCCCGAAACAGGGGAGGAAACCCATCCAGGGTACCTGGCAATACAACCAGTGATACCGCTTCAAAAAAGGACAACCTTGGATTTGAACAAAGAGATGACGCAAAGGATTCCATTACCATTAGTTTCAGGTACCTTGATTCTATCAGGAGCGTTCAGCTTGATACCAGCATCAATGATTTTTATAAATATTTTTCAGCACCTGCCGCTCAGCAATACCTTGGTAATAATGGGGCCGCCGCCTATTCATTAATTTTCGCCCCTTTTGTTAAACCCGGTTGGGATGCAGGCTTTCATGCTTTTGATGTTTACCGGTTCTCATTGGAGAATACGCGTTTTTTTAAAACCACCAAGCCTTTTACGCAGTTGGGCTATCAGTTGGCTTCGGGCAAGGAGCAGATGATAAAAATATCGCACACGCAAAACCCCCGGCCTAATTTGAATTTCGGGTTTGAGTACCGCCTTATTAACGCACCAGGTTTTTTTGTAACACAAAATACCAACCTCAACAATTACCGGCTCTTTAGCAATTACCAGGGTAAGCGAAAACGGTATGCGGCTTATTTTACACTGGTAGGCAATACCGTAAAAAATTCCGAGAACGGCGGTATAAAAAATGACAGCCTGTTGTATGACAAGGATTTTTCACGGCGTTTTACCATCCCCGTTAATTTGGGAGGGGATGTGGATAAGCAGGTTAACCCCTTTAAATCATTCGTATCTACGGGAAACATTTATAAGGAATTCACCTTCTTTTTACGGCAAAGCTATGATATTGGCAAAAAGGATTCCGTGGCGGTAAACGACTCCACTACCGAATACCTGTTTTATCCTAAACTTCGTTTCCAGCATACATTTACTTACAATACTTATAGCTACCAGTTTAAGGATGTGGCGGCGGATTCCGCACTTTACCAACGATGGTACGATACCACTTTAAGAAGCAGGATTGATACACTGATTGTAACGGATCGCTGGAAAGTGGTTACCAATGATTTTTCATTGGTTCAATTCCCGGATACCAAAAATTTAGCTCAGTTTGTATCAGCAGGCGCAAGGTTCGAAAATATGACGGGTACATTTGCAGTTGGAAGGAAAACTTATTACAATATCGTGCTGCATGGCGAGTATCGCAACAAAACCAGGAACAGGCTTTGGGATATTTTAGCCAGGGGCGATTTTTATTTAGCTGGTTTCAATAATGCCGATTACAATTTGTATGCGACACTTAGCCGGTACCTTAATAAAAAACTGGGCAATGTGCGGGTATCTTTTAATAATGTCAACAGGAGCCCTTCTTATATTTACGAAACCGGTTCTTCATTCAACTTTGGCAATAAGGGCAACTACAAAAAAGAAAACATCACCACTATAAAAGCTTCGGCTGAAAACCCATTTATCAGCCTGGCTTTCGCCAATTATTTAATCACGAACCATGTTTATTTTACCGGTTATTACAAAACCGCCCAGTACAGCAAAGTGATCAATTTGATGCAGGCCAGCGCATCGCGGAAGATGAAGCTCAGTAAAAGGTGGAACTGGTATGCCGATATCACCCTTCAGCAGGTGGACGGTGCGGCTCCCATTAAAGTGCCGTTTATCTTTACAAGAAACAGGTTGGCTTATGAGGGAGTGTTTTTTAAAAATTTGAACCTGAGTACCGGGCTTGAGTTCCGGTATTACACGCCATACAAAGCGTATAACTATTCCCCGCTGATGGGCCAGTTTACTACGCAGGATACTTTGACAATAAAAAACCGTCCTGATATCAGTGCGTTTTTGCATTTCAGGATAAAATCATTCACCGCCTATCTCCGTGCCGAAAACCTCAATTCGGTTGATTTTTCCAATGGCTTCGCATTTACTAAAAATAATTTTTCGGCGCCGCATTATGTCTATCCGGGGTTTGTCTTTCGCTTCGGGATACAGTGGAATTTTGTGAATTAGATGTTTAGTGTTTACGGGTTGGAGTTTAGGGTTTGAGGTTTTTGGTTGATGATTGTTCATAAGAGGGTACTTGATTAACGGGCTTTTTAAATCAGGCCAGCACTTGTGGATTATGTATTCAATGAACGTTAAATCTTGCAAACTGAAATATATTTTTATGAATGCTGCACAACGGATAAAAACGTGAATAAAATTTTTTGTCCAGGCAGCGAAGCAATGAGTCATTCCCGAAAAATCGGGATTTCGCAAATACATTTTTTGTCCAGGCTTTATATCCTTGCTCAACATCGTTGCATCGCCCTCTTGTACTGAATACCTATGGGGAACTTTAATTGCGTTATAAATTAACAATTATTACCCCCTTTTGGAACATCCCGATTTTTCGGGAAAGCCTGTCCCGGTTCATCGGGAGGGATGGGGGTAACTTGTTTTATTTTTTTTATTGAACAAAACAAAATTTCACTGATTTACCCACTGTGCAATAAACCTGGCAATTGATCCCTGATTAAGCGATGTTCCGCCAGTTGGCGCACACTTGTACCACATACCATTGGGCAACTTTTTCTGCGTTATATTAAAAGGATCAAAAGAGTTTTTATGGCCTGTAAACGCCTGGTGGATGGTTCAATTCAAGAGATGGTTAATAGCTGATAGTTATACTTCGCAAGGGATAAATTAGCGATATTTATTTTACCCGGTAACCAAATGATATACGCTCCCGAATTAATTTAAAACGTAATTAAAGTTGCCCAATGGTATTTAGTACAAGAGGGCGATGCAACGATGATGCTCATTGCTTCAATGCCCGGACAAAAATTTTTCCTCACGTTTTTATTCCTTGTGCGGTATAACAGTTTTGACCAGTATTTATAAATTAATGGTCATTTCATTTTAATGATGATCAACCAACCAATGGATATAAAAAAAATACTTGAAACACTAACCAATAAACCCCAAACCGAAAACCCTTTTATTCACTCACTTCAACCAAATAGCCAAGTACAGGTTTATTGTTAATCAAAACCGTAACGGGGTAAGTATCTGCATCTTCAAATTTATAACCGAAAATAATACTACCCCTTGATAAGGAATAATCAACCGTTTTTGTTTTCTTCTTTTTGCCTTCCCCGATTTCCAATGATACAATGTCAATTTCGGCCCTTGTGTTTAGTTTGATATTAAACGTAACAGGCCTATTGAGTTTGGCTTTTATAAAGCCATCATCCGGGGTAAACTTGCCTATGCTAAATTCATAAGCCGCGTTTTTCACCAATGGCTTCGATAAAAAGCTACCTAAACTTTTAGGCCCGGGGCCAAGCTGCCATGCGCCGTTATCAGGGTAATGCTGGTAATTGAAAATAGCTCGGTCCGCAAAAAAATAATCATCATTATATTGCTTTGTAAAAATTTTCATTTTTTCATCCGTGTAACCGCTGCCCCAGGTTGGGTCCACATAAAACCATGTGTCGGGGCTTTGTCCCAATTGTACCACCGCCCAGGTATGATTAAATCCATCAGGCTTTTCATGGATCTGCTCCGTGTTATATTTCGCATAGCCTTCTACGGTAAGGCAACGGATTTTTACCACACTGCACATATCCTGAAATAACGCCGCATAACCTGCCGCGTTTGCCTTTCTGAATTTTAATACCAAATCGGTACTGGCTTTTTCATTATCATTATTTCTTCCCGCTTTAAGATCGAAACTGATATTGTAGGCGATCCAGTCAAATATCGCCCTCACTTTATCTTTTGGATCAGGAAATTTATTTGTGACCATAAAACTGATGGTGCCCATATTAAGCGTATCCAAAGCTCCCAGTGATTTTACATAATCATCAATCTCTTTAAAATTTTCATTAGTTGACTGAGCGGGGGAAGCGATGCCGGAAAATATCAATATTCCGCTAAACAGGACTGTATGCATGTATTTCATAAAAATAAAATTAACCAATAAGCCGTTAACAGAATACAAAATTTTACCGGGAGAATATTTTGCAAACAATAATCCATTGCCAAAAAATATACATCCCCATTGGGCGCATCCCAAATTGTGCCTGGCTGGTGGAGGCGCAAGCCAGGGCAGGCCGCCGTGGCTGGTGTTCATACTGTCAACAGCTACGAAGAGGAAGCGACAATTATATATACACCATTGTCAAATTATTGAAAATCAACAAAGTGTATGTTGGCTATTTTGCAGCCACGCTGCGAGGCGAATTTGGGGTGCACCCTGGCGATTCATAAATGTTGAAATTTATTATTTATTTTGTAGCCTTAATCAATAATGATAAG
>JANOTW010000747.1:0-2197 GCA_031416575.1 Ferruginibacter sp. | reverse complement strand
AAATACTCCACAGCAGGAGGGGCAGCAAGAGTTTCAGTTTCTTCATAATGAAGTTGTTTTGAGTAGTGGCAACGGGCCTAGAATTTGCCAATGTAAAAGTGGATAAGCAGATTGGTGATTTTTTTTAGTTTGTATATGTGAGGGGGCTGGTTGTATATGCGTTACGGACTGTAGTTTTAAAAAAATCAGGTGTATTTGCGAAAGCTTTAAATATTTCAACAATTGATTTAAGCTGCTAAGGATTAAGCAAGTAGTAAAAAAAATGAAAGTCCAACGCCTCAAAACTTTCGCATATTTTTGAGTTGTATGCCATTTTTATGCAGACCCTTAACGACATTTTCTCAGCATATAAATTAAGCAAGTCTGACATAGACAGACTCAGCAATGAAGCCAAGGCAGCTTCTATTGACTGCGGTAAGAAAGGTATCAACAAACAACTACCGTCAGACACATGGGACTTGTTTGATGAAATTTCTGACAAAGTTTGGTGCTCGACAATGACCAACTCTCAAAAGATTTCTTTAGGGTTCCAACTGTATGAAACATTTCCCAGTTATTATCATTTCTTGACGCCATTCTACCATGGAATAAGAAACAAAGAAATTGTTTCCCCGAATGAAAAAGAAATCATTTGGAAACACTTCATGAAATATTTAGCGTTAGAGAACTATTATGCAGACCCTGTCGGTTATGTTTTGTGGGTCGAGTTTTTTGAGGACGAAACGACAGTAAGAGATACATGGCAAGGATTAGTAAATAACTATACAGACAAAAAAGCGTTACTGCGTTTGTTAGAGCAGGCTGGACCTGTACCGTTTGACTTGAAAGAAACTCATTATAATAATTTGCTTGTCGACAAAACAAATCATGAACTTATTTTCAACAGCTTATTATACAGTGCGTATGACGTATTTGGACAAATCGACAAGAAAAAAGCACTCACCATATTAGCTAAGCTGAACGTTGACACAGGGACAGAAAATTATAACTTGCTGAAAGAAAAGCTAAAGTAGTACGGCAGACAACATGCGGTTTGTCAGTCTTACTCCACCCCTTGTTCTTTCTGAATCTATTCTTTTTCTGTACCTAAATTTATTGAATTGTAAACATAGGAGGCGGTTTGGCAATATGGCGGGCGACGAATATATACTGATCTTTTTGTTTGTCTTGTCCTGAAATAGGGTTATGAAAAATTCGAGCCTGATGAACTATGCCCTCGGCGGTGATTTCAACAGCCGGTTAAATTTAAATCTTAGGGAAGACAAAGGCTGGACCTATGGTGCCCGCAGTTCTTTCTCTGCTGATGAACATACCGGTGATTTTGAATTCAGTTCAGGCATCCGTGCCGATGCTACTGACAGTGCATTGGTAGAAGTAATGAAGGAACTGAAGGATTACCGGGAAAATGGCATCACTGAAGCCGAACTGAAATTTATGAAAAACTCATTGGGACAAAGAGATGCACGGCTCTATGAAACAGGTTTTCAAAAAGCAGGATTCATCGGTCGCATCCTCGATTATAATTTACCGGCAAATTATGTAACTCAGCAAAATAAAATTTTAGCCGGCCTTACCAAACAGCAAGTAGATGGAATGGCTAAGAAGATGCTTAACCCGGATAAGATGAATATCTTACTGGTGGGTGATAAAGCAAAAATCCTGGAAGGGATAAAAAAATTGGGCTATGAAATAATCGAACTGGATGTGGACGGAAAGAAGATAGAGAAAAAAGGATTTTAAATATTAGTATGAATTTGTTTATAAAAGCCATCCTGTTTCAACAGGGTGGCTTTTGATTTTTATTGCTGAATATCCCTGCCGAGTTACTAATTTATACCAGTTAGACATTAAAAATACATTTTTGCACACGGATAAAACGGATTGGATAGATGAACACGGATTATTTTGAAAAATCAAAATCCTGGATTTCTGCGTAGCAGAAAAATATTTGTTCATCCGTTTAGTCAGTGTCATCCGAGTGCAATTTCTCTGCGAATTAATATCTGCTCAATAGGTTAATTTTATTGTCTAATTGGGTATTACATTAAAATAATTATTATGAATTGCAGAGCTGGTTTATTTGTGTTAAGTGCATTATTGCTATCTACGGTATCATTTGGCCAGCATAACAATGCCGATGCAACAAGGGTTTGGGCCCCTGTTCCTAAAATTGTAACGCCGGGCAAATCCAATAGTG
>JANOTW010000746.1:0-9064 GCA_031416575.1 Ferruginibacter sp. | reverse complement strand
GCATCAATGTTGCATCGCCCTCTTGTACTAAATACCATTGGGCAACTTTTATTACGTTTTAAATTAATAATTTTTACCCCCTTTTGGAACATCCCGATTTTTCGGGAAAGCCTGTTCCGATTCATCGGGAGGGCTAGGGGCAGCCTGTTTTTATTTGTTTAGGTAACAAAATGAAATATCACTAATTTATCCCTTGCGCAGTATAAATATTTAATACAGCGATTTTTAAATGCAATTTTGGTAACCGGCATTGAACCCTGATTAAGCTTCATTGGCTTTTGCCCCCACAGTATTGTGGTGGGTCGCACCTGTGAACATTATCTTTCAATTTAGCTTTTGCCCCCTGGCCGAAAAGTCTATCAATAAACTATCTTCCATTAACTATGAACAATGAACTTATGACTCAAGCGGCAAGTTGATCATGTAGAACTTTCACAGGCCTTGTAAATGACAGCATTTATCTTCAATTTAGCTTTAGTCTCCCTATCGAAATGAACCCCTGTGAACTATCAGCCATGAACAATGAACTTTATTGTAAATTTAAACCATGAAAATATTTTCAGCGGCACAGGTACGTCAATGGGATGCATATACAATTGGCCATGAGCCTGTCAGTTCTATCAATTTGATGGAAAGGGCTGCCACAGCATGTTTTACCTGGCTCACCAGTAATTTTAAGAATCCAAATACCTATATTGTCTTTTGTGGAACCGGTAATAATGGAGGCGATGGACTGGCAATAGCCAGGATGCTGTTGCTTGCAGGAAATACCGTAAATGTTTATATGCTGGAAGGAGAAAAGAGAAGTGAGGATTTTAGTACAAACCTGCAAAGAATAAAGCTGTTGCTTGCCAGCCTGCAGTTTATTAATGATACTGATTTTCGGGCGATACCAAACGATGCCATTGTAATTGATGCCTTATTCGGCTCAGGTTTAAGCAGGCCAATGAAGGGATTGGCGGCTGATTTGGTAACCCATATCAACGCCGCAGGTAACACGATTATCAGCATAGATATTCCCACCGGCTTATTTGCGGATACAGGTTCCGAAGGAAATGTGATTATCGGGGCAAATCATACACTTGGTTTCCAGGTTAATAAACTGGCATTCTTGCTGGATGAAAATAATAAATATACAGGCATCATCCATTTGCTGGATATCGGGCTGCACCAGCAATTTTACAATGATACCCCTACCCTCTTTAACACAATTGATCAAAAAGAGATCAGGCTTATTTACAAACCAAGAAATCAGTTTGCCCATAAATATAATTTCGGGCATGCGTTACTGTATGCCGGTAGCAAAAATATGATGGGCGCTGCCATACTTTGTGCAAAGGCTTGCCTGCGAAGTGGTGCAGGATTGGTTACGGTGTTTACGGAAGATAATGCTCAACCAGTCATTCAAACAGCTTTACCGGAAGCGATCACTTCCACGGAGCATGATTTTGAAAAGCTAATACGGAAAAAATCAGCCATCGGCATTGGCCCGGGATTAGAACTATCACCGGCGAATAAAGATCTTTTAAAAAATATCATCGCAGGATATTCCGGTGCAATGGTAATTGATGCATCGGCCTTACAAATGCTTTCAGCCGATATTGGCATACTTCAACAACGCATACTTAACCCTGCGATTATTACGCCACACACCGGTGAGTTTGAAAAATTATTTGGTAAAACCGTCAATGATTTTGAAAGAATTAAGTTAGCCATGCAAAGCGCAATTGAATTGGGTTGTCATATCGTTCTCAAAGGGCACCATACATTGATTGCCTGCCCCGATGGAAACGCGTTTTTTAATACAACCGGTAATGCGGGCATGGCAACTGCAGGCAGTGGTGATGTATTAACAGGTATCCTTACCGGCTTGCTGGCGCAGGGCTATTCACAAAAAAATGCGTGCTTATTGGGCGTTTACCTGCATGGGATGGCAGGTGATGTGGCGGCTGAAAAAATGTCGCAGGAAGCTATGATTGCCGGAGATATTATTGAATGTATTGGGGATGCTTATAAAAAAATAAAAAGCACCTAACCTTGTTTGTTAGCCATACTCAAATGCAAAAGCGTATCATATAACAGCTATATGCCCTTTAATTTATAACGTAATAAAAGATCCCCAATGGTATGCGGTACAAGTGAGTCCCGGGGCAGCACACAAAACCCAAACCGGGATTTGCATTGAAACAACGATGCTTAATTGAAATACTTCTGCCCGTCAACAAAAAAATAGTATTATTAAAACTAAGATGTCAATAAAGGAAAGCCTTTCACTTACTTTATTTACCTTTTATACTTTATTTACCTTTTTCCCTTCACCCCTATTTTCCTCCAAATACCTTTTTCAAAATACCGGTAACCTGTGCTGCCGGGTCTTTACGGATCTTTTGTTCTTCTAAACTGATATTGTAAAATAGCCCGGCCAATGCCCTTTCGGTTACATAAGCTGTAAGGTCGGTATTTACCTGATCCTTGGAAAACCTGTTGTAATTGGAAAATACATCATTCCAATATTTGGTTGCATCAGTTTTGGTAAGCGACCCTTCTATAACGGGTTTGAATTTTGCAGTTAGTTCGGCCGTGGTCATTCGCTTCAAATAATCAGTGGCGGCGAAATCGCCGCCACGCAAAATTTGTAACCCATCATTAATGCCCATTTGCTTTATTGAATTCCAGAATATATTACCTACTCCGTTCGCCGCATCTTCGGCCGCACGGTTCATGGAAAGAACGGCTTTATCTACCATTTTGCCCATTCCTACGTTACGGAGTGTTTTCTCTACCTGCTGAGCTTCGGCAGGCATTAAAATTTTTATGGCCGCATCACCAAAAAACCCATTCAGCTTACTGAGTTTTTTGCTACTGCTGTCGGTTCCTACCCGAAGCGCTTCCTTTAACCCGCTAATGATATCCTCATTGCTTAAATTGTTACCGATACCCGACGTGGAAGCATTCCTTGATATTTTATTGGCGGCACTATTATTGGTTGAATCTTTACCGGTAACTTTTTTCATTAAATCCCCAAAGCCTTGTGCACCTGCGTTTGTAAAAAAAAGGATGGCGGTTGTTATTGTTAATAAAAATTTGCTCATTGTATTTTTCTTTTCCATCAAACAAAATTAGCGCCATCGGTTTTAAAATGGGAAAATTAGTTTCTACCTTCGAAGACTTTAACAATTCAGTCCATGCAACAATTATCCATTTGGGAAAAGGAAAGTTTTTTTGCTCCGCAGGATGTAATCATTATCGGAAGTGGATTTTGCGGTTTATGGAGCGCCCTGCATCTTAAATTATTACACACGCATTATAAAGTAACCATTCTTGAAAGAGGGCTGATACCAACAGGTGCCAGTACCAGAAACGCTGGTTTTAGTTGTTTTGGAAGCCCTTCTGAATTAATAAATGATGCCCGAATTATGGGAGAAGGTGAAATGTGGAAATTGGTTGCCATGCGATACAAAGGCTTGCAGGAAATCAGGCGATTTTTTAGTGATGAAGAAATTGAATACGATGCCTGTGGAGGATATGAATGTTTTACGGATAATTCGGAAGACTGGATGGAATGCGAAAAAAAATTGGATTGGCTGAATGAAGGCCTTAAAAGAATTAGCGGAGAAGAAAATGTTTTTACTGTGGCGGATGAAAAATTAGTTGATTTTGGATTCTCTGGATTTGACCATATAATTGAGAATAAGCTGGAAGGCGCTCTGCATCCCGGCAAATTGGTAAGGGCCTTAATAAAAAAAGTTCAAGGGCTGGATGTACAGGTACTAACAGGAATTGAAGTATTGAATTACCGTGAAAATGGCAACCTGGTTACCATCACCACAAATCACCAGATTGAGTTTATAGCGAACCAGCTTTTGCTTTGTACCAATGCATTTACACGGCAACTGGTTCCAACCATTGATATTATCCCTAACAGGGGGCAGGTGTTAGTTACAAGTCCTGTTGAGCATTTACGATTTAAGGGAACATTCCATTTTAATAAAGGGTTTTATTATTTCAGGAACCTCGGAGACCGCCTTTTACTGGGTGGGGCAAGAAACAAATCATTGAGAGAAGAGCATACCATGGATATGAAAACAACAGACGTGATTCAAAAAGAATTAGAACAATTTATACATCAATATTTATTGCCTGTTACTTCTTTCACCATTACAGACAGGTGGACGGGTATAATGGCAATGGGTACCCGAAAGTCACCCATCGTAAAGGCAATTGGTGAAAATGTATTCTGCTGTGTACGTATGAGTGGAATGGGTGTAGCATTAGCGCCAGTAGTAGCTCAACAGGTAGCACAACTAATGAACGAAAATTTTATTGCTTAATAATTTTGGTGGTAAATTTATCCTTGCCATCCCCGATATGAATTATATAGATGCCGGAAACTAAATTAGAAAGATTCAGGATTGTTTTTTCGCAGTTTAACCGGGCGGTAAAAACCTGTATTCCCAAATTGTTAAATATACTCAGTGTTTTTATTGTAAATGCCGTAGCAGCCTTGCACTCTATTGTTGTCACCGTGTGAACAGGACTGGGATATACCCTGGTGGATGCCAATGATACGAAAGGCAATGGTACCGCATTGGTTACTGGTAAAGGGCCGCCTTCCGCCAAAATACTGTCACATGCGGATGAAGCAAGAAAGGAATTACGGATATTATTTTGAGCAAAGAGCGCCCGCATTCTTTTTACCTGTCCTTTAGTAAATAAATTCATACAGGCATCATCTGAAAAATCCATAAAGTTCATGAACATATCACCATTATTATCCTTTGAACATTTACTTAATTTAGGGAAACTTGAGCAACCAAAATTGTATGATTGTTGTGCAGGTGTATCATCCACATGGTCATCTCCACAATTAGCATCTCCCCAAATATGAATTAAACCTAACCAGTGTGCAACTTCATGGGTAGCAGTACGGCCTTTATTAAACACGGATCTCAAATTACCTACCGTACCAAATACATCATAAGCAATTACTACCCCATCTTTATCCCCAGCCGCACCAGGCGGTGTTGCGTAACCTAAACTTCTGCTGCTTAATTTACAAACCCAAATGTTTAAATAATGTTTGCTATCCCAGGATGCAGCGCCTCCTTTATCAACCATTTTCATTCCATCATCAGTTGCAAACAAATCCTGCGTGGTATATTTCCTGTCAATGCCGGTAGTTTTTCTTCCCTGCGGATCTACCTGCGCCAGGCAAAGTTGAATTCTTGCATCTGCTGCAAGTGATTTAAATGCCTGAGGTGTATTTACCCGGTCGCTGTTTAACATCCTGAAATCTTTATTTAAAACATCCAGTTGTGATTTAATTTGAGCGTCACTGATATTTTCAGCGGCATTTTTATATAATACATGAATTACAACAGGTATATAAATAATTTCATTCGCGGTAGTATCACGCATGGCTATGCCATTTGTCTTATTAGTAACGTTTTCGATTTGTTTTTCAATATTTTTGAAAACTTCTTTGAAGGAAGGATCAGTTGTAAGCATTTGTTGCTTATACTCGGTTGTGCCGCATATACGTTGCGCATGGGCGGTAAACATTGCGCCAAAAAGAAAGAATACTCCTTGTAAAAATAACTTCATAAAAATCCTATAGCTGATCCTGATGTCAAATGCTTCATATTGAAACATCTATTTCTGCAGAGGTATTGGAAAGAAAGGGAAGGATAAGTGGATGCAGCCGCAAATAATAATGAAGCAACTAAAAATTTCTACAGAGGTATTGGAAAGAAGGAAAAGAAAAAAAGTTGGATTGATTTAGCTTCTTATATAAACGAATAAGTTACCCGATTTGGGGAAATGGAGGAAATAGTCGGTTCAGAAGCAGGACAAAAATAGGACAAATTTCCAAACAGCCAAATATATTTTTTTCTTTACACAAAAAGTAAACCGTAAACATTTTGTCTTTAGTACTTTTGACAACTAAACAGAAATTAATAAGTAATGAAATTTTATTCCGTAATAACAGCCTTACTATTTTTGGCGGCCTGTAACAATACTACTACCGGCCCCGATGCTTCACCTGGAACAATCAAAACGCTAACAGGCATCGCAGCCCCTCCAAATATTAACATCAACATCATTGGCATATACCCACATGATACCAGTGCATACACGCAGGGACTTGAAATATATAAAGGGAAACTGTATGAAAGTACCGGGGATTTTAAAAATTCTTCTATCCGGATCATTGATATAAAAACAGGAAAGGTAGTGCATAAACACATGATGGGCTCATCCGATATTTTTGGAGAGGGCATCACTATATTTAAAGATAAAATCTACCAGCTTACCTGGAAAAACAATTTAGTAAATGTATATGATATAAAAAACATTGACAAGCCAATAAAAACCTTTACCTGGCCATACGAGGGCTGGGGCATTACACATAACGATACGGATTTAATTATAAGTGATGGGTCGGCAAACCTGTTTTTTGTAAATCCCGATGATTTTAAAGTAAAAAGTTCAAGGCAGGTAACCGACAATATTGGCCCGGTAAAAGAAATTAATGAACTGGAATATTTTGACGGTTATGTATTCGCGAATGTTTATGGAAGTGATATTATTATTAAGATTGACCCCTCCAACGGACATGTAGTGGGCATCATCAATTTAAAAGGCATCATTCAGCAATATGCTAAAGGTTTTATCCCTGATGATAATGAAGTATTAAATGGAATTGCCTGGGATAGCGCCAACAAAAAAATGTATATCACTGGAAAGCGCTGGCCTAAGATGTTTGAGCTTACCATTAATAACTAGCTAATTCAATAATGTTATATACTGCGCAATGGATAAATTAATGCTATTTATTTTGCAAAATCACCAAATAAAATACGCTCCCGAATTAATATAAAACGCAATTAAAGATCCACAATGGTATTTAGTACAAGAGGGCGATGCAACGATGATGCCATGAAATAATTCTGCCCGGACAACAAAAAAAATATGGTTGTATAGAAGGGCCCCGATACGCATCCGCTATCGGGATTACCAATGCAAGGATGATCCACATTGCTTCACTGCCCGGAATAAAATTTTTCTTCACGTTTTTATCCCTTTTGCAGTATAATAAGAACGTAGCGAATAAAAAGAGTTATAGAAATCAAGAAAATTAGCTAATTGGCACATTAGCTATTTAGCACATTGTTTATATTTCCAAATCCATTAAATCCATGCTTGTAAAAATAAACTAACAATACCGCGATTCCAATTGCCGCTAATAGGACGACCCATACCCACCAACGGTCTTTTAAAGGCTGCTGTTCGCTAAAATATTCAGTCATTTTCACATTCGTGGTTTGTTGATCGCCCACTAATATCGCATGCGCCGCATCCTGCCTGATCACTCTATTAGCTTTAACGGATGGAATAAATATCGGGTCAATTGGAATAGGGGCAAACCGTATTTCCCCGGTATTGTCTTTTATAAATGTTCCGATCCCATTTAATAAAAAGCTGCCATTTTCATTTAGGTACTTTTGCAATAATTCACTTATCGCTGAAAACTCGTTAAAAACTTTTTCATCTTTGTCTTCTGCTTTAAAATCAATTGTTTCAGCGGGGGATTTAATCTGTGCGTTTACAAAATCAGTTTCCGCAGAATGGGCAACCATTATCAATGTGCCAATGCCTGGCAATCTGCATATTTTATTTTGAAAAAGAGTGGGCGCTATTAATTGGTACATGCTTTTTATTCAGGCTTCAAAGATAGGTCTAAGCCATAAAATTATAAACTTCGGCAAAAAATAATGTACTGTTCCGGATAAAAATCCTGCATATTGCTGTTGTATGCAATGCTATTTGCAATAGTGCGTAACCAAACCGACAGACAAGGCATGAACGACAGGACAAGTTCGGCAAAGCCTGGTTTGCTATCCTTCGCAAAATAAAAAGAGCGGCCCGCAACCACAGAAACCCGACTTAAAGTTATTTCATATTTTATATTGCCAACGCTCACACTTCGAATGAACATTCCCGCTATTTAAATTGAAATTGGCTACTAACCTGCTATATTTACAAAATGAGTTTAAAACACCTTAACCTCCTTCTTGCCGATGACTATATTGACGATTGCAGCTTTTTTAAAGAAGTATTAGAAAACCTGCCAATATCCACCCACCTTACAACCGTGCATGACGGGGAACAACTCATACAACTACTCTCGCAAAAGAAACAATAGAACTTCCTCATGTCCTTTTCCTCGACCTCAATATGCCCCGCAAAAACGGGTTCGAATGTTTATCAGAAACAAAGCTTGACAAAAAACTGAAACAGCTTCCTGTAATCATATTCTCCACCTCCCATGGAGAAGAGGTGGTGAACCTGCTTTACAAAAACGGGGCGCAATATTTCATGCGCAAGCCCGCTGATTTTTTACAACTCAAAAAAGTAATTCAACATGCGCTTACACTTATAGCGCAAGAAAATATTTCAAAACCGACCAGGAAAAATTTTGTACTCACAGTGCAAAACAGTTTGGGTATTTAGAGCATAATAAAAAAAAATTAGACTGAAGAAATATTTAAAACGCTTTTAAAGCAAAGGTTATCCCTCAATTTTAAAACAAAACAACTTTATTGAGACAGAATATGGCTAAAAGAAAAAAATAGGATGAGTTAATCATTGCCAACAAAGAACTTGCCTATCAAAACGATGAAAAAGAAAAACGGGCGGCAGAGTTAGTCATTGCTAACGAAGAACTTGCCTATCAAAACGATGAAAAAGAAAAACGGGCGGCGGAGTTAAGCATTGCTAACAAAGAACTTGCATTTCAAGACGAAGAGAAAGAAAAACGGGCGGCAGAGTTAATTATTGCTAACAAAGAACTTGTCTTTCAAAACGATGAAAAAGAAAAACGGGCGGCAGAGTTAAGCATTGCCAACAAAGAACTTGCCTTTCAAAACGATGAGAAAGAAAAACGGGCGGCAGAATTAATTATTGCAAACAAAGAGCTTCTGGCATTCACTTATATATCAAGTCACGATTTGCAGGAGCCGCTGCGCAAAATACAAACCTTCGCCACCATCATACTTGAAAA
>JANOTW010000745.1:0-3113 GCA_031416575.1 Ferruginibacter sp. | reverse complement strand
ACGGTTGGGTATTGGCGAAGAAGGGGCATTTGAAAAACGACAGCTTGGATTTTGCACCAAAGCCCAATAGAATTACAAATGTTGAGGCTTGCACGTCTGCCCCTTTTTTGCCAATGCAATGTTATGCGGTCGGCTTTCTATTTTTTCTTGATTTTCGATATTGTTTGTCCAATGGATTTAGTCGGTTTGTCCATATCCTTAATTGCAAAATCAATTGCTTCTTGTATCAATGCCTTCACTCTTGGGTTTCTATAATCACTTGTTTTTTTTACGTCTATGTGTCTGATTAAATTGCCTGTCCCTGTCAAGAGTTTGTTTGGGTCTTTTAAAAGTGTCCCTTTATTAAATCCTAAGTTCAGGTGATTTGTATAGATTGGTAACATACAAAAAGCGTCAGAGAGTTTTTCAGATATAGAAAATACTGCTGTTAAGGCGTGAGTATGATATACAAGTTCGTTGCAGTCAGGGTACAACTCCAAAATGTATTGTCGCAAGTCGCTAAACAACTCTATTACTTCTTGGTCTTTTAAGTCCAAAAAGAATTGAAAGTCTTGATGAATTGGTCGTAAAGTTTTCATCTTGCTGAATTGTCATATTGCATTCCACAAATTAAGTTTCCTTCAGTGTCTAAAAACTTTGCAATGTAACCTACATAAGGAATAGCTGTCTTTGGCATTAAGACTTGTCCGCCATTACTTTTTACTTTTTCAATAGTTTCGTCTATACTTTCAACACCAATTGTACATTCTAAACCAATTATTCTTTCGGGAACAGGTGAATATTTTCTTGATTGCATTGCTCCAATCAATTCTCCATTCTCGGACTTGTCTGCTTTGATTTGCAAAAAGTCGTCTTGTCCGTAAGAGCTAAAACCCCAATCAAAAACTCCGTCATAAAAACTTTTTGCCCGTTCAATGTCATCTATGTGAATGGCAAAATGTGTCAATTTGTTACTCATATTTCTTTGTTTTAATTGTTAACGTGTCGTCCTTTAAGCTGCCGCATAACGGACAGGGCTTGGCGATGTGGTGGCATTTGAAAATCGTCCGCCCGGAACCGCAGCCCAATAAAAATACAAAAGATGAAGTTAACAAACAAAAGCCCAACAGAATTACGTCCGCCGAAACTGCTGCTGATAGTGATAAAATGCCGAAGCTAACAACGTCCAGCCACCATATTGCCAAACCGCCTGTTGTGGGCTGGCTTCTACACCGTACATATTTGCCACGGTTAGCTCTTCTGCCTGATAAAAATATTCTCAATGTCTCAAGAGAAGTCCGAATTTACAAAAATTGGTGAGTTTAACCTCCTAATGACTTAGAGATTTTATGATGTCCATTTAGAATTCTTTCACTTTCCTTAGCATCTGGTTCCAGCGACCAATTTCCTTTTTCAGAGGTGCCGCCAAGAATTATTCCGTCTTTTCGGGGAAACATGTAGAGTAAGTTGTCATGTGATGGAACTACGTAAGAGTAATCAATTTCCGTTTGAGGCAGCAATATGCTCAATTGTCCTCTTACCGGAATAAGCACCGGGTCAATAAATAATTTGCTGGCCCCAAGTCCAGTACAATTCATAATTACCCTTTCCACCAATAGTTCTATATCTTGTTTAGAGTCAAAATGTCTAACTTCTATTTTACCACCTGCTAGATAAAAATCTTCCGTAAGTGCATTAAGATAGATTGGTGGTTCTATCATCATCGTGCTTATTTCTGTTACGTCTGGTGTGCCGAAAAAAATTTTTGCATCATGGTGTTCACTGAAACCTGGATATAGCTCTTTTCCACCAGGAAAATCAAAAGCATTTCCAAGGAAATAATTCTTAATCCACCAAACACCGTATTTTTCTCCAACAAAATCTTGAAACATTCTATGCGAAATTTTAGATGCCAGGTTAAACTGATTCATAAATTCACTTGTGACCTTGTTCTCTTCATAGACGGAGACGGGAGCCCACAATGCACCTGCCACATTGGAGGTGGTTTCTGGAGGTAAGTCTTTGGCATATATCGTAACCTGAAAGCCCTTACGCTGAAGAAGTCGTGCTGTTGAAAGACCAATTACACCACAACCTAGAACAGCAAACGAAGTTTCTTGGGTTTGCAAGGCTAAATCAACTGCTAATTTTGCTGTTCCCCAAGAAAGCGACACACCTCCGCCACCATGACCATAATTGTGAATTATAGTTTTATCATTTAACCGTTCTGATTTAAGAATAAATCCAGATGGACGAAATGGTCTCAACCCCACAATCGTCCTAATTACTCGGTCTGAAGAAACTTTGACGGGCTTAAAACTCAAATCATGAGATTTAGTCTGTGGGGTGATAACGTCACTGTCCGATTGGTTGAAGCCAAAACCAAAACTTGCTCCAATGCCAGCTGTTAAGCCGGCCATTTTTAGAAATTTTCTTCGCTCAATATTTGTGTCCTTTTTCATTATTTTAAATTTATAGCGATTTGTTCCAATCTACTCAATTTTGTTGGCTGCGATGTTTAAACATTTTTCAACTGTGTTTGGTTAGCGAAATAGCTTTTTCTGCCTCAGTACTTCTTTTTACATCATACTCTTTTTTTGTGAAAGCTCACTTATTGTTGTCAGTCTGCGGCTTGCCCACAACGTTGAGTATTGCTGCAGGTGGGGCATTCATTGAACGTCCCGCCCGGAACTGCTGCTCAGCAATGATTTAAAAGATGAAGATAAGAACTTTTGCTTGGCTTTGTTCGTCGGCTGGAACTGCTGCTGATAGCGGACTACAGTCGAAGTTAACAACGTCCTGCCCCACTTGCAGCAATACTTTTGTTGAACCGACACCTACGGTGAAGGATTACGAACAGCATAAAAATACGACCTTAGCAGTTCATTTAAAAACCTTTATATGTCTAAAAAAAAAACGAGTATAGCAAAGTAACGCTATCTACCGCAGCGCAGGAATGCCTGCAACAGCTTCACAACACCTTATTGGCAAAGCAGTATGCCACCCGTAGCATCCGCAATTACACACAGGAAATGCGATTCCTTTTTGCACATTATTACGATGTGTTGCCCGCCTCCATCACCCAGCAGGACATCGTCAATTACATCTGCTTCATTATTAAAGTACATGGCGTA
>JANOTW010000744.1:0-1897 GCA_031416575.1 Ferruginibacter sp. | reverse complement strand
CTCGGTTTCTGCGGCTTTTAAATTAATGCTGTCCGATTCGATTTTTAGTTTCGCTTGTTTAACATAGTTTTCTGTTTGTTCAATTTTAAGTTCTTGTGTTTTGTATAAGGCATCAATTTGGGCATCTAAGGCTTTTACTTTTTCCATGTATGAAGCAACCGATTGCTCCTTTGCCATTATTTGTTTTCCTGCTCTGGGAACAATTTCGGGGTCCATGTATTCGCTTTTTAACTCGGATAGATAAAGTATGGTATCCCCTTTTCTTACAAAATTCCCTTCATTAACATACCATTTTTCAATTCGTCCTCCAATAACAGATTGTATGGTTTGCGGACGATGAGAGGGATTCAAAGCAGTTACATTTCCTCTGCATTGTATATTTTGTGTCCAGGGGACAAACATAATAATTAGAAAAAAAACAAAAAAACCAGCTAGTATCCGAGTAAGTATTATCCTTGCCCGGAAATCTCTTAAAAGAGAGAACGAGAAATATTTTTTAAATATTTCTTCGCTATCGGTTTCGGTTTTATTAACTCTCATCTTCTTTATCATAAAATAATTTTCTACCCATTTCTTTTTCCTTTTCAGATAATTCATAATAAGTACCATCCGCTATAATTTTTCCGTTTTCAAGAACAACAACCCTATCCAACATTTTTAAATAATCAGGATTATTAGTTGTAATGAAAACAGTCCATCCACTTTTTTTTGCAAAAAAATATTCTGTAATTTTATTTCGCAAACCCGCTTCCAATTGACCAAAGGAGTCTTCTAATAGAATTAACCTCGGATTTTCTGCTATGCAACGAGCCAGAATAATTTTTAACTTAATGCTATTTGATAAGGTTTTACCTTCTGACAGGATAGTAGTTTCAAGGCCTTGCGGAAGGGATTGAATATATGGCAACAAATCAAGAAGGTCACAAATTTTTATTACTTCCGCCATAGGTGTTTCATCTTTACCCATAGCAATGTTTTCATAAACAGAACCTTCAAAAAGTGTATTTTCATTCAGGTTATCACCGATGATACCCCGAAGTGCATCGGTATTTAAGTTACGCATAGGAATATCGTTAAAACTGAGAGAGCCTGTATATTCATCGTAAAGACCGGCTATAATTTTCAACAAGGTAGATTTTCCGGAACCATTGTACCCAGCAATGCCAATTTTTTTACCCGACTCAACCAAGAGAGTAATCCCCTCCAATGTTTTATCCTTATTTTCAGGAAACGAGAATGACATATTTTTAATTTGTACGGATAAACCTGCAATATTATTATCCAATACAATTGTTCCTTGATTTTCTAAAGGAATATCCGTCACCTCACCAATTTTTTCTAACGAAGTCAGCACATCAAAGAAAGTTTCGAAACCTGTTATCAACTTTTCGACTGCAATAAGAATCATCAGAATAATAATTTCTGCTGCTACAAATTGCCCAATGTTCATTTGCTGGTTTATAACCAATAAGCCACCGACAACTAATAGCCCGGCAGCTATCAATGCCTTGAGTCCAACCATACAGATGTATTGCATAATCAATACTTTGAAATGTTTTTTTCTGTATTTAATCCATTCGGCAGTTATTTTGTCTGTTTTGTCAAGCGCTAAACTTGTAATACCTGCTAACTTAAAAGTTTTCATTGAACGACCCAGGTCTTCAAGCCAATGAACAAGTCTGTATTTATATTTTGATTCTTTGATGCTGGTATCAAGACCTATCGGAAAAGTATATTTAATGATAAAATATACTATAAGAATTAAAATAACTGCAAAACCAATGAAGAATGGATGATAGAACATTAACAATATCAAACCTAAAACGATTTGAATTATGGCTATTGAATAATCAAGGAGGATTTTTGAAACACCTTTTTGTACTATAATCGTATCAAA
>JANOTW010000743.1:0-5571 GCA_031416575.1 Ferruginibacter sp. | reverse complement strand
ATTAATTTAAGTGATTTTTTCTTCATGCACCTCACCGCCACCCATACCCCGCTCACCATATCTGTCATTTAAATAATGGCTTTTTTTGAACAAAATCATTACCTGGATTAGAATTACATGAAATATAAGTAATTACCTTTTAACAAATTAAAAGCCATTATATTTGCCATATAATATATCAATAGGTAATGAATACAGATTATATAATGCGCTATCTTGATGATGTTGAAATGGACATATTTGAATTGTCTGAATTGGCAAAAGTGCTCAGGCAACCGGTTAATACCATTCAAAGTAATATTGAAACGTTGGTGAAAAGGGGGCTACTCAGCCGAATTGAAAAAGGAAAATATTGCCGCCATAATTTCAGAAACGAATATGTAATTGCTAATTTTTTAGCCCCTGAAGGCGCTGTTGCTTATTGGTCGGCTTTAAATTTACACGGGTTAACCACTCAGTTCCCGAATACGGTATTTGTGCAAACGCCCAAATTGAAGAAGAACAAAGCGGTGTTTGGCGTAAGCTACCATTTTGTAAAAGTGAAGCCAAACAAAGCCACTGGTTATGAAGTGTCGGGGGTGGGCAACCATGCTTTTAAAATAACAGGTGTTGAAAAAACCATATTAGATTGTTTTGATTTACCGCAATACAGTGGTGGGTACGCCGAATTGCTTTTTGCATTGAAAAAAGCAACGCTAAACAACGCCAGGTTGATTGAAGCTTGCCGTGCGATTAATAATATAGCTGTTACAAAACGTTTGGGTTACCTGGTTGAATTGTATCAAAAAACAGGAATGCAGAGTTTTATAAAATATGCTTTGAGTCGTGTAAATCAAAAGTACAGTATGCTCGATCCGTCGGGGCAAAATGAGGGAATATTTAATGCCAGGTGGAAGCTAAGGCTCAACATACCTGCAGAACAGATTATAGCAATGAGTGAAAATCAATCCTGATAAACAATATGATTTTACAAAAAGAAATCAGGACAATTGCGGAAAGGTTGAAAGTGCCTTCTGATACTGTTGACAAGGACTATGTACTTGGCCATTTTCTGCATGAATTATTTAAACAACCCTGGGCCATCAATAACCTTATATTCAAAGGTGGCACCTGCCTGAAAAAGTGCTATTTTGAAGAATACCGTTTTTCAGAAGACATTGATGCAACCATTACCAATGCCGCATTTATACTGGCAAAAAAGCAAATAGAAGATGTCTGCAATGCAATAACAACAAATATTGGCATTGCGTTTAGAGTCTTGAAATTCGAAAAAACGCTTTTCAGGGATGAACACATTGGCTGGGATATTGAAATTTGTTTTTGGGGCGCCAACCATGGAAAAAACGAAGTGCCTAAATTTGGCAAAGATTGTCATACAAAAATTTGGTGTGAGTTCAGACAATATGAAACTGTACTTTTTCCGAAAGAAAATAGAAAGCTGCTTCATTTGTTTAGTGATGTGGAAAAGATGCAGGTAAGTATTCCATGCTATTCGCTTCAGGAAGTACTTGCGGAGAAAATGCGATCGTTAATACAACGAAGCAGGGGGGAGGCTAGGGATTATTTTGATTTGTGGTATATAAAAAACAACGTTGCGAGCATTGACTGGATTGCTGTTAAAGCTGCTTTTTTGAAGAAATGCATTTTTAAAAATATATCCTTTAATTCAGTGGAAGATTTTTTTAAACCAGGTCGCCTAAAGCAAGTAGAAATAAACTGGGAAAAGCGGTTAAACCATCAGTTACCTCAAAAAGTGGATAGGATTATGGTGATGAATGAATTGAAATTATTTTTCACTGGCCTATTTGTGTAGCAACAGGAACTCATACATCAAGCATAATCTTGCCGGCATCGCCGCAACTCAGCGGGCTAAAAAAAACTGTATCAATAAAAGCATACAAATTGTAAGTCACATAAACCTCACCGCCACCTAAACAACCACCCTCACATCCGCCATAAAAAACCATGGCTGTTTGTGAATAATATTAATAAAGTCAAAGTTCCGGTTTCATATAAAAATCACTTTATTTTCAAGCAAAAAAAAACTTCATTCATTCAATCCCGTTGCGTTCATTGTTACTGAAATTAGATTTTCTTGTAGCTTTATAAAAAAATAAAACGATGGTCAGTATTCAAAATTTTACCGCTATTATAGAAAAAGAGAAGGATGGTTTCGTTGCTTTGTGCCCGGAGTTGGATGTTGCCAGCCAGGAGGCACGGTGGAAAAAGCTAAATTGAACCTGCAGGAAGCAATTGAATTATTATTTGAGCATGCTTCAAAAGATGAAATAGGATCCAGGTTAAAAAATGATGTGCAGCAGTCATGAATTCAAACCGCTGCGGGCAATTGAATTTCAACATGGGTAATAAAATAATCTTCTGCTATTTCCCCTGCATTAAAAATACTTTCTTTGATATAATATTCTAATCCTTTAGGCTGTGGAACATTATTATCATTTTCAATTGTATCTTCAATATATAATTCTATCGCCTCTTTCATATTGATAAGCGTATGCTCAAGGGTATCTCCCACAGTAGCACAACCGGGAACATCAGGCGAAAATGCAGAATAGTTATTCTCTCCTTTCTCAATAATTACAAGATATTTCATGATCTATATTTTTTGCACTGTAAATTTAAAAAAAATATTACTATTTCAATCCTGCCTGTTTTAAGATGCTGTTTGATGTTCCTGGCTTAAGGTCGGCATTCATTCCATGATGGGGTATTACCACTGTGCCTTTTTTTGCCGGATGGTTGTAAATCATGTGGCTACCATTTTGTCTTTTAAAAAACCAACCGTCTTTTTCAATTAATTTTATAGCTTCTTTTACTTTCATGTTTTTATCTGTTCAGATTTATAATGCACCTTTCTTAACTTCGACTGCATTTCTTTTTCATTAGGCGGTTCCATTTCCAATACAATTTTTGCAAGTATAGGAGTTTCGTTTTCGTTTACCAGTTTTAATGATCCATTAGCTATAAAAACAATTTTCTCAAATATACAAAACAACTATTTAAGCTTCCTGCAAAGATTGCAGCACAACTAAAAGGATGTGGTATCTCCACACTTCAGCATCGTACCTTTGTCAAAAAAGAGTTGATCGCAATCAGCATTTTCGCTTTTTAAAACCTTTTTTTAAATTATTACCATGCACCCTTATCTTACACATCTGCTCGCTGACATCGTTGCCGCTCATCGCATCGAAATTCCCAGGGAACAAACGCCATCTATAAGTTTTGAGGAAGAAATGGAGGAAATAGAAAAATGGGTGAAAGGAGAAGAGCCGGATTATACTTTCGGGTATTATTGCGGATTGGAAGCCATTAATTTTCCACCGCCGGAACAATTGACTGATAACGAAATGAAAAAGGTTTTGAAAGCCTTTAACCGGATGATGTTTAGCTGGAACCTTGATATTAGTTTACCCGAAAAACTTCCCATATCGATTGCATATAAAATGACGGTTGATACGTTGGACTCAAAAACATCCATTGTAAACAGCGGGTTCATGGGTTTTGATTTTTGTACCGGGTACGCCCCCGATTGTGTTTTTAAAGAATATTGCCCCTGCCTTGAAATCTGGAATAGAGTGGATGATGAAAATTTTTCAACCGGTGGGCCCAAAGAAGAAGATCCGTTTTAATTATAAGCTATATGCACCTCACCGCCACCCACATAAACTACTACCACATCTGCCATAGAAAACTATGGCTGTTTGTGAATGGAATTAATATGGAGCATAATTCAGAAATGGTAGCCGATGGAAAACTGCTTCACGAAACCAGCTACCCGCAAAGAGCCGAAAAATATTCGGAGATTGAACTCTCCTCCTCCTTCGGGGGCTACCGTTAGGACACAAATATGTTCTTATTTTTGCAAAAAAACAATCCCATGTATATTAGTCAAAGAGAGAATTATATAGGTAAGTTTAAAGATAAACGTTTAGATAAGCGAGCGAATTTTCTTTCCGCCTCCTTATATTTTGGTCGGACAAGTAGTATTCATAGTATTACACTTACAGAAGCTGAACAAAAAGGTGCTTACCGTTTCTTGTCGAATGAGAAAGTTGAAGAGCAAATTTTAATTGATGCCTGCAAAGAAAGGAGCAGTTATTTGTGTGATGGTAAGGATGTGCTTGTGCCGCTTGATACTTCAGAGATAAATATGGATGATCACCGTAAACGCATTAAACCAGGAACTGGTTTAGGAGTAACGGGAAACAATGAAGATTTAGGGTTTTTCATTCATGCGAGTATAGTTCTTGATGCAGCCAATGAAACAGTATTAGGGTTTTCAGATATTCAGTTATGGCACAGAGAAGCAGATAGAGAGCAGAAGGATTATAAGAATCTACCGATAGAAGAAAAGGAATCGTACAAATGGATAAAAGCTTGCCAGGAAAGTAAAAAGCATTTATCGAAGGCTGCCTCTATCACCTTTATCCAAGACAGGGAAGGGGATATATATGAGCAGTTTGCAACTGTACCAGATGAACGAACACATTTAATTATTCGAAGCAGGGATAACCGGAAATTATATGGTGGTGGCAAATTATATGAAAACTTAGCATCACAACCTGTAGCGGGAAGTTACAGTATAGATTTGGTTAAAGATATTCGTAAAGGGATTGAAAGCAGGACAGCACATTTAGAAGTGAGGTTTTGTAAAGTGAGTATAGCAAAGCCCAAGCTGATAAAAAAAGAGGGGATAGCTGATAAAATAGAACTTTATGCAGTAGAGGTACGTGAAGTGAACGGGCCAAAAAGCGATGCGGTATTATGGAGAATACTAACTACTCATGCAATAACTACTTATGAACAAGCCGTGTCAATTGTAAATAAATACAGGCAAAGATGGTATATAGAACAGTTGTTCAGGTTATTGAAAAACAAAGGGTTTAAGATAGAATCAAGTGAACTGGAAACCGGATGGGCAATAAGAAAGTTGACAGTGATGATACTTAATAGTGCATTAAGAGTAATGCAGTTGATGCTAGCTTATAACAATGAAGAAAGCCAGCCAATAGAACAAGTATTTAATAAAGAGGAGATACAGTGCCTTGAGCAAATAAATGAGCCTTTACAAGGAAAGACAGAAAAGGCAAAAAACAAAAACAGTCGCCACCTATTATCCTGGGCTACCTGGATAATAGCAAGATTGGGAGGATGGAAAAATTATAACAGTAAAAGACCTCCAGGCCCTATAATCTTAAAAAAGGGATTAGACAAGTTTAATGCAATGTTCCAAGGGTGGAAACTGGCTCGGAATTTTAAAAGAGATGTGTCCTAACGGTAGCTCCAAAAGAGAGGGGAGCCTTACCCTGCTGATTACAGGTTTTCATCAGCGATGTTTTATGAGCAAAATGTGGATGAGTTTGGGTTGCTTACACATTTTGGCGAAGTATTCTGCCTCCGTGGTTGGTGTGTACCCAAAACATAATACTCTCCAAGGTCGGTGTCCTCACCGACCTGTAGCGAAATGAATTATCCTGGCATAAAAAAATGCAAGCCAAAGATTTCAAATACAAAGGCCACCGGAATTCATATACAGAATTAAATGAGGTTTAT
>JANOTW010000742.1:0-14057 GCA_031416575.1 Ferruginibacter sp. | reverse complement strand
TAGCGTAAGGCAACGCCCTATGTGAACGATGAATTATTAGGCAGCCCCTAAAGGGCGATATGTTATCGGATTGGTCAACGCACAATTATATATACGCCACTATCAAATAATCAAAAAACAACGCAATTAATGTTGCCCAATGGTATGCGGTACACGAGGGCGATGCAACGATGATGCCATGAAATACTTCTGCCCGGACAACAAAAAAAAACCGTGAAATATGAAATTACCTGCGGATACCTTATACAGGCTTCTGCGAATTTTTATCAAAAAGGGTGAACAGTTTCAATACGGCGGGAAGGCCTGCGCCTAATGCCGCTACATAGGTTATTAATTTGGCGAATGCTTCTTCCTGCGAAGTCAATAAAAAAGCGAGGATGGCCAGGATGATCAACTGTAATGGCATTTTCATGGTGTTCCAGTTACCATTGTCTTTTATCTGGTTTTTAATTTTCATGGCTTCCAAATTGCCGATAGCGGTGAGAATAAAATTGCGAAAGCCTTTGTTGAATAACTTTAGCGTGCCATCCGGCCTTATCACGACGCCTTTCGCGATGAGCATGCTAAGGTTATAATCATCAAAGGAATTGACCAGGTTGTCTTCGGCGAGGTCGTACAATAAAAACTTTTCTTCTTTGGTAAGCGACTGCCAGATGTACATGTAGAAGTAGTGTGAACTTACCTGAAATTTAAAAGCCAGTTCATCGAATTTCGCTATCCGCGTTTCCTCCGATAATGATTTGCCCGCTTCAAAGGCGGACGCCTGCATTTTTTTAAGAAAAAATGCATGATTGGTTTCTTTGCGAATAAGCTGAGCCGACAAGTAAGAGGGGCCTTCCTGCAATTCGATTTTAACAAGGTCATTATTACTGATTATGTCAACTTCCTTTATAACATATCCCTCTAACAATGTTATGATTGTAAGTGGCAGGGGGTGATCGGGAAGAATAAACCTGCCATCCCGCGTTGTATATGTATCAATGGAAGTACCCTTGATGATGACGGCAACGTCTGGTATTCCATTGCCCTTTTTATTGATGATGCTGCCCTGCAGGGGAGAGTTACTTGATTCGGCAGACTGTAACTGCATTGGTAAAATGACAATGCCGTAATGCCCTAACAGCACATGCCATCTTTCAAGATCCTGCCCCGGAACCGATTTGTCACCTGGCTTGAAGGAAGGATCCATGGCGGAATCAAGAAAAGCAACCGGGTGTATGGTAGAAAGGATAACGATCTTGCATTTGTGATCGAGATAAAGGCGCTCCAAAAATTCGAGCTTGAAACGATTGGAAACGGCATCCTGTATATTGTATTCAAAATGATTGACGATAATCATCCTGTTCCTGGCATCAAACACCTTCTTTGCATATTCATTCCATATTTCCTTTTCTACTTCCTCGTTACCGGAGGAAGGGATATTAATCAACTCCGCGATAAAAACATTGTTCTTTTCTTCGGCTTCATTTTTGAAAATCAAAGGGGTGCCATCTTCCATCGCTATCTCCCCGTTACCGATTTTATCGAGGAGGTATTTCTTCTTTCCCGCACCCGGCAGGCCAATTACAAACAAAGGCTGGTCCCATTGTTTACTTACCAAAATTTCATTATCCAGTTTTTGCCATATTTCAAGATCGGGAAGATTGAGGGCAAATAATTTTCTAACGATACTGCAAATGATAAAATAAAAAACAAAAAGCGTAATTATCAACAGCAGCCAGAATAAAGCGCCATTAAACCTGTTTGTTTTAAAGACGGATGGATATTGATAATTGAGGTTTTCCGATTGCAACTTCAGGTACCGGCCAGGCGATGAAGATTGCCTGTAAGTAATGGTCCCCGTGCCATCAGCGCCTGCATCCCGCAATAAATGATTAAAGAAAAAAGAGCTGTCAAAAGCCGCCGTATTATAAAACCTATCTTCAATGATAGCTTTATCCGTCACGTGCAAACGAAACAATTTTAAGAGTTGTATGGTACGCAGCTCTTCTTTGGAATAAGGCTTTATATTAATTTCGCCAGGGGTTTCGTTCGGGCTTACCACCGAAACCTGGTTGATCAGGCTGCTGTCGTAGTAAACGCCATTTCCTTTATTATTGGTTTTGATAATGGCGTCAGCAGGTGTTACCGGGAATTTGTTCATAAGCCGGTTGGCAAAATCAATCTGCTTATAACGAATGCTTAAATTTTGTTCATAGTTATGAGAGCCAACATAAAAGAATACAACCGGTAACCCACTGGTGATTATTAAACGGGTGAGGGTCATTACAGCAAAACTGTTGACATAATTCCATTCACCCAACAATACTTTACCTCTTTTTGATTCTTTCACCTGGTATGCCACATGTAAAACCACCCGCCTCATTTTATATAACCACTCCCTTAATAAAATCACCAATATGGCGTAACCGGTCAAATAAATAAAATTGCGCAATTCCAACATTTTAAATGCAATTATCGCTATAATACCAATGAAGCCCCATAAACAATATTTGGCAAGCGCTTTAAATTTTAAAGCATTTCTTTTTTCACCGGAATATCTTTTAGCGAAAATGCTGTTTAAGAATAAAGGTATAAACGTGACTGAGAAAAGCAGCATGAAAAGGTATAGGAGAAAAGTGCTGTGGTTAAAAAAAAGTATCAATAAAAAAATAATGATGCAGTTAAATACGGCTGAAAGGATATATTCGTTATTGCAGGAAATTTTTGGCCCGATCCAACTGGTATCCAAAAGCTGCTTTTTAAAAAAGGACCGCTTTGAGGATACCAAAAACACGGCGAATAACTGAAGCACCAGGAAGCCAAAAAAGAAAAATAGCATGGAAAAAGTAAAACTATAAACCTCCATTTCCCTTGTCTCATGGTAAACCGCGTCTTCAAAAATCATGATAAAATAAGGAAGCCCGTTTACCGGTTTTACTTCCACGGCATACTCTTTTCCAAAATATTTCGTAGAGAAGGTTCCTGCCGCTTTTGCATTTAAACAACTTTTTAACTGATTGTTATTTGAAAATACGTTTAATAAATTTTCATTAAGGTTACGCGATGTTTCTGAATGATATAATACGTTGCCCAAATTGTCTGTTATCGCAAAAAGATACCCTGTAGGCAATACAACTTTATCAAGGCTTTTTAAATTAAATGACAAGGCCACTACAGCCGGGCTATCGGGGCCAGTCAACTTCGACCTCATGGAAATAACAGATCTGAAAGAGCCACTGGTCCAGGAAATTACCTGTTCCAAAAAAAAACGATTGGTATCCACTCCATTGATAAAGTATTCCCGGTGTTCGGTGATTCTTTTAAAATATTCACGGTTCTTATAATTCCCATGGGGCGCATTGATATAATCCGCCGTCCAGTTAATTATTTCATCCCCTTTTTTATTTAGCCAAAAAACCTGGTTGATACTAATTCCACGGGTAATGTCCCCGATTTTTTTTTGTGCATTTTCCCCGGGCCTGCCACCTTTTGCAAAAGCGATTGAATCATTATTAAAATTTACGATATCATTATCTTTTGTTACCAGTGTATCAAGTGAATCAAATTGCACCAGCTTATGATAAACGGTATCAATTTCGCTTTTAAAGGATTTATGAATTCCGTTAGCCAAATTAATTTTTGAATCCTTATCACCAGACGGCCGGAATGGAAGGTTATAATTAAAAAAAACGAAAAATATCAATGATACCAGCAGCATTGAAATAAAAATAGAAGCTATGCCATCGAAAATCGTAAGCCTGTCCTTACCACCCATCTGGTAAAGTTTAAGCCAGGGAAACGCAACCATTGCAATTAACATGATGGTGGCCAGCAACAGTATCATTTGTGTTGGCAATTGTGTTTTTTCAATTTGGTAATGTGCATTGGATAATAAGCCACCGATGACCCACTCGTTATTCGCATCGAAACCTACCGGTTGCAAAAACATTTTATACGCAGTGCCACTGATTATCTGGCTTCTCATGCCCGAACTGCCAATACCGATTTTAAGCCCGAGTAAAGAATCTTGTTTCACGTAACTGATACCCGATGGAAAACTTTCATATACGGGCCTGCCCTTGCTAAAAACAATATATTCATCAAATACATCCTTTGGAAGAAGAAACAGTATGAATTGTTTGAAGGTAAACTTCATGCCTATTTTGTAAGCCAACGTATCCTTGTTTTTGCTTACCTCCTGTTTTGAAAAAAATAAACTGATTTCCCTGGTATCATTATTTACCTTAATGGTATATACACTATCCATATCTACGCTATCTTTCAATAATCTTTGCTTTGACGGGGCAATGATTGATGGAATAGTAAGCGTGAAATTGGTGGAAGAATACCCGGTGATATATTTTTTCAATTTTTCCCTGCCAGCTTCATCAGCATTTTGATAATTGGTAATCAGGTTATTCAACAAGGCGATGCTGTTCTCTATTTTTGCGTGAATATTACGATCAATGTTTTGAAGTGCGCTAAAACGCTGTTCCTGTATCCGCCTTTCATTGTTGGGCAGATAGACGAAAAAATAGCCTGCACCTAAAAAAAACAAGATCAGTAATGTGGTTAATACCGCACCCTGGTTTTTATTGATAGCAAATAATTTCATGTCCGCATTGTTGAAATAAGATGGTGAAAACCTTACCGCTAAAAGGAATCCGCATTAATGTATTGCAGGCCGAAGCGACAACCGGAAGGTTTATAAATCCAATAAAAATAATTTGTGGAGGTAAGATGGATCATTCGCAGGTATTGGAAACATTACTAACTTAATACCTTATTGCGATAAATGCAAGTAATGGGGTTAAATATTTTATATCCGGCGATGTTCATTTTGTGGTTGTGGAAGCAGTTTGAGGAGATTAAACTTCACAAGTTGTAAGAAAGCAAGCTATATTTTTTACGCGCCGGAAGGACTGCTGAATTTATGAAAAGTTACAACTACTACTGCCAAGGAGGCAAAGGAAGATAAAAATATATGCTGTAATATTTTGATTGAATGTCAAAACTTTTAGGGATGGTGGATACCTGATTTTTTTTTCTATTTTAACTTTCTTTGAAACATGGCAAAAAGTAAGGGTAATTTGTAATTATAGACATCCCGTATTAGTGTAGATCTATTTAAACCTGATTTTAAAGTAAGGTAATATTCATTAAATATGTAACAGCGTTAGAGGTGTTTTAATATAGTTTTTAACTGGGTCAGGGATGTTTTAAAACATAACTTGTAATAAAGCCAGGAAAATTTATAATACAAACCCGTAATATCCTGGGCGAACGTTTCTAAATACTATCTATCCTGGCAACCATTATTTTCAGGCAAATAATCGCACTACACAAAATTGATTTTTAAAAAATTAAACGCATTGGTGAAAAATATTCCATCTAATAATCCATCCACATCAATCTCATTTCTTTTAATGGAAAGCGGTTTCCAGAATGTAGGGCGGTTTTTAAGTACCTGCCGGAGATGGTCTTTAAAACCCGCATACATTTCCGCCGAAATGCAGCAGTCAAGCGGATTGATCAATCCATCAAAATCGGAGCCGATGCAAATACAACTACTGGCTTGCTGCAGCGAAATACCATTTTTTTTTGCTACCTGTAAAATATGAAATACGTGGTTTAAAAAATAATAGTAATGATACTCTACACTCATTTCACCATGTACCAATGCCTCATCGCCGGTTAATACATCATCCCTGGAAATATAGGGTCCAATATCCCCGGGATCAGCCATTCCCCTGAAAAATATTTCATCTTCCCCATCCGCAATATATTCCTGATCGTAAGGAATATCATTTACCTGAAATGCAACACTGTCAATCGGGAAACCCAGTATCCGTTGATCCAGCGATATTCCTATCAACCCTTTGGTATGCAATATCATAACGATTTCATCATCATACAAATTGATACTGCTCCGGTTGAAGGATGAATCCTGCACTACTCCATAAGGTTTGCAATGCCTGATCTTCCAGACACTACCACTCTTTTTTGGGCGGGTAGATAAAAATTTATAGCGGAAATCACTATGGCAACCCGTTAGTCCCGCATGGGTGCATATTAGTGGTTTGTCATCGTGCCCAATCAGGCTGCGTTCCGCCACCAACTGGGTACGGGTGAAATAACTCATGTGCTTTAAATCAACCAGAATATCATTATCGTACATTTTTTTCACCAGGCGTTTGCCCCAGGCGGATAACCCACTGCCTTTTGGATAAAACATTTCCTCGTTGATGAATTGCATTCCAAACGCATGGGTGGCGCATGGAAAATCCTGCATGTGGGGGATATTGACCGCAAATATTTTTGTTTTATAACGTGTTTGAAAGTCAGCGAAATTATTCTCAAAATCCGTTTCCGCAGTGGCGCTAAAAGGATCAGTACATAAATTATGTAACCCTTCCAGTATGAGTAAACCGTGAACGGTTTTGGTATCCGGCTCATTATACTCGTTTACCGAATTAATGAATTTAAAATTGGCGCCGGCGGATGCCTTGCTTCCTGCGGATGGCTTTGCATTATCAATAAGCGAATCCATTGTTTTTTTCGTCCACTCATAATAGTTATTACCCTTTTGCATTTCCTGCAGCTTAACAGGATCAAGCAAATTGATTTTTCCTTTGCTGGCGATTTTTCTTTCCATTATTCCCTGTGCTATTTTATTCTCAATTGAATACAATACCACCCCGGCAAGGTTTACACCCGCTTTTTGCATTTGCTTTAAATTGCTTTGGGAGTTAAATGCGCCATTGAATAATTGGTTGATCCCAATGGATATTTCCCGGCCAAATAATTTCCCAACCGACAGTTTAACTTTTATATCATCCCAGGGAGTAAGCGTGGAACCCGCAGGCGCCAGCAAATGTTTAAATGCCGGATGGCAATGAAAATCGAAGAATGGCATAACGTAAATTTTAAATGGTTAACTGTTTATTGTTTTCGGTTTTCGGTTTATGGTTTTCGGTTTATGGTTTTCGGTTTTGTGTTTATTGTTTAGTGTATTTTGCCGCAACTGCAGGATCAGGATTTTTATAAAAAAACTAAAGTAAAAACTTATTTGAGATTATGCAAGCAATTATAGGGTGCAATTTCAAATTTTTTTTATTTATTTGTTTACCCGCAGAAGTTTTTCATGTCCTGCCCTGGTATGCGGGGGCATTATCTTCCTCCCCGGGGCTGGACATGAAAAAATATGATTGATTGGATGGGTTTTAAATTTCGAATAAAAATGTCGGAACCATGATTTTCATGATTGATTTGATTGATTATGATTTGTATAACCAATTTTATTTTTGAGATAATATTTATTTTTTAAATGCCCTGGCGCCAAAATCATTGTAATCATAAAATTCATAAGGATCATGGTTCAGACAACCATTGCTGAATAGTGACAATATGTACAGGAGTACCTAAATAAGCCGGAGGCTGATATTTCGCTTATGATCCCGATGCATCGGAAGGTAAAATTTACAGGTCATTTATTTTTAAAGGAAAAATCGGGATGTTCCAAAAGGGGAGGCATTCCGCCTGTTCAATGACTACGCCTGATGAACCGCTCAGTATAACGCAATTAAAGTTCCCCAATGGTATTCAGTACAAGAGGGCGATGCAACGATGATCCCCATAGCTGCTTCTTTGTTGGGAAAAAAGAACTGTAACTTACTTTTTTAACCCTTGCGCAGTATAAACGACATTGCCCATCGGGAGCAAGGGGTTAATCGAACGGCAAAAATTTTTCATGCTGCACCTGTTTCAATTTTGGGGCGATGGCATTTAATTGTTCCCCGTTCATCACTTTTTCATACAATGCCAAATATTGCAGAGCCATTTTATCCGAGGTAAAATTATCCATCACATAACGGTGACATGCGGTGCGGTCATAAGCCCCCATATTTTTTACCGCAGTTACCAACTCATCCTTTTTGGAGGAAAGAAAACCAACTTCCTTTGGTATCAATTCGGTTAAAGACCCATAAGGTGTTCCAATAACCGGACAGCCAAAATACAGGCTTTCAATCAGGGCTATGCCAAAAGGTTCATTCCACAAAACAGGAAATAATAAACCCTTTGAGCCATTGATAATTTTATTCTTTTCTTCCCCGCCTTTCATGCCATGAAAACGGGTATTCGGATCAAAAGTTAACCGGATACCCATGTTAAAATTAAATCGAACGCCACCCATTACATGAAGTGGCACAGCAGCTTCCCGTGCTATTTCTATGGCGCCCCTTACATTTTTAACCCTCCATGCAGCATCCGCTAAAAAATGAATGTAATGCCTTTTTGAAGTTAAATCAGGCTTACCATAATCCTCTACATCAAGGCAATTATAAACAAAGCTGTTACTCTCATAACGGTTAGCATGATTGCGGGAAACAAACACCGTGTTCCTGTCCAGTTCAATAACTGCATTCAGGTTGCCCTGCATGGTTATGATGTAGGGCTTTACGGGCATTTCATTGTTGCCGCTTAACAGGTGTACCACATCCACCGAATCAGGAACCTGGCTGTTAAAAGGCATGGTATTATCCAACTCATACACATCCGCAAAAGGGCAATAAGAACCTTTGGCTACGAGGTAAGAAACTTTATGCCCCATTTTTACCAGCATCTTTCCCAGCCACCAGATAACCCTCTCGGTGCCACCATATTTTAATGCGGGGATGACAGAATTATTTACAATGAGTATATGCATTATGTTATAACACGAATTTTAAAACACGAATTACACGAATTATTTCTGTACTAACATTTGAAAAGCCCCCGCACTATTTCCATTCATTGTTTTTACTTCAATGATGTTCTCTTTTTGCATGATGAAATCTTTAATCAGCGTTGCGATCCATTCTTTTGTATGGTGCCGAAAAGTGGCCTCTTCGGGGTAAATATGATAGTTATCATTACAATAGAAAAAATATTCAATAAAAATATTTTTCGTTTATAGCAGACGGGCCGAAGACCTTCCCTTTTGGAACATCCCGATATTTCGGGAAGGGGCCGGGGCGAAATGAGGCCGTCGAATACCTCTCCCCTATCAAGCGGGCCGGAGTTATTATGGCCCTAACATTTTAATCCCCGCACCTTCAAAAGAAATTTTCCGCTGCCGGTACAGGTTGCCGGTTGTCATCTTAAATGTCTTTTTACTCATACCAAAAAAGTCATAAATATCATCCGGCTTGCTTTTATCGTTGTATGGAAGAAATCCGTTGTTCTCCTGTAATAACCTTAGTATTTTTGCCGCTTCATCTTCCACCCTGTTATAGCCAGGTTTCCCAGCGGCAACATCTATCCTGAAACGATCATCCTTGTCATTGCTCTCCGGGTATATTTTTTTTATAAACCCCTGAAACTTGTCACCCACCTGTATGTTACGGTAAATCTCGTTGAAATGCAAAACGCCGGTATGCTGGTTGTTGATGATGCACACATAACCGATATCAGTACGGCGGTAAACTATCAGGTCCACTACTTCCAGTTCTTTTACTGTTAGTTCTTCGTTGTTTAAATAGGGTTCTAATTTTTCGGTTGCGGCTATGCGCCCGGTTTGTTCGTCTAAGTAAATTTTTACAAGATAATCTCCATTGGGCCGCATGCCCGCCACCTGTTTGGAGGTAGGTACGAAAATATCCTTCATCAGCCCCATATCCAAAAAAGCACCTTGTTGTGTAACTGTTACCGCCCTCATCTTTACAATATCACCCAGTACGCCTTTCGGTTGCTGCGTGGTAGCAATGATCCTGTCTTCGCCATCATGGTATAAAAACACTTTCAATTCATCACCAATAGCCGTTGCTGTGGGAACAAAACGTTTAGGCAATAAAATGCCTTCGGCACCATCGTCTAAGTAAACACCGAAGTCCACTGCCCGTATTACTTTTAATAAATTGTATTCGCCTACCTTCACCATAGCACCAGAGTTAGGAATTAAAAATTAAAAATTAAGAATTAGAAATGCAGTCTCAATAAAACTGAAAAGCTTCACTACATAACAGAGAAATCAATAGCAGAAAAGTATCCGTGTTCAAAAAACCTAAACTGTAAACCGAAAACCGAAAACATTCCTAAACCTTCTCCCCCAAATTAAACAACCCTTCCACAAACTGGCGCTTATCAAATACCAATAAGTCTGTGGCTTTTTCGCCAACACCGATAAACTTTACGGGTATTTTAAATTGATGGGCAATAGCCAGTACTACACCGCCTTTGGCCGTGCCGTCTAATTTGGTGATGGTTATTCCGGTTACATCTGTTGCCGCAGTAAAATGTTTTGCCTGCTCCAACGCATTTTGGCCGGTGCTGCCATCCAATACCAACATCACTTCATGCGGGGCTGCAGGTATTACTTTTTGAATCACCCTTTTTATCTTGGTAAGCTCATCCATTAAATGGGCTTTGTTATGTAGCCTGCCTGCGGTATCAATAATAATTACGTCCACATTTTTGGCCACACCACTAATAATCGTATCATAAGCAACAGAGGCGGGATCGCTGCCCATTTCTTTTTTTACGATCGGTACATTCGTGCGTTCACTCCAGATCGTTAACTGATCAACCGCCGCTGCCCGGAAGGTGTCAGCAGCGCCCAGCAAAACAGACTTGCCTGCTTTGGAAAAATTGTGCGCCAGTTTGCCGATAGTGGTTGTTTTGCCTACACCGTTCACCCCTACCACTAAAATTACATGTGGTTTGTGACCGGCGGGTAATTCATAATTTTCATAACTGGTATCCTGCGGTGCGGTAATTAAAACATTTTCAATTTCACTTTTAAGGATTGCATTCAATTCTCCGGTACCGATGTATTTATCCCTGGCAACCCTTTGTTCAATACGGTTGATGATCTCAACGGTTGTTTCAATTCCCACATCAGCGCCTACCAGTGCATTTTCCACCTCATCCAATACTTCTTCATCTACCGTGTTTTTACCTGCAATGGCCTTGGTTATTTTGCCAAAAAATCCTTCCCGGGTTTTTTGTAATCCCTGGTCAAGGGTTTCCTGCTGTTGTTTTTTACCGAAGAGTTTATCGAAAAGCCCCATACTAAATGACCCCCCTAAGGAGGATTTTGTTTGTTGGTTATTTTAAATCAGTTGCCCTAAACCCATTTTTGGGGTAATGGGTTAAAATCAAGAAAGCTGTCCCGATAATAAATCAGGACAGCTTTTATATTTTAATTCTCACGCTTGAAAATTATTATTGGCTTAAATGTTCTTTGATCTTGTCTTTATGAACAATGGATTCCTTGAAAGTATAAGCGCCGGATTTAGGACTACGTACGGCACGTATTACTTTTGTCCAGTTTTTAGCATCGGATGCTGCTTTCTGGTCCTTGGTTTTGATCGCTGTTTTAGCTGCTTTTGCCATGACTATTTAATTTGAAAATTTGAAAATTTGAAAATTTGAAAATGAATGAAACCTCAACCAATGGCTGATTTTTCACATTTTCGAATTTGCTAATCGGCTAATTATTTGATTTCCTTATGAACCGTTACTTTCTTTAAAATTGGGTTGAATTTTTTCAACTCCAGTCTTTCAGGGGTATTTTTTTTGTTCTTTTTGGTGATGTAGCGGCTGGTACCTGCTTTACCGCTGGCTTTATGCTCTGTACACTCCAAAATTACCTGAACCCTGTTACCTTTCTTTGCCATTGTTGTTTATTTTATTTTTACTCCTTCCGCATGCGGAAGCCCGGGAATTAAATTTTTTCGCCGGCTGCCCTTAGTTGTTTTACAACTGAAAACAAACCGTTCTTGTTGATTGTGCGTATAGCTTCAGAAGAAACTTTTAGCGTTACCCACTTGTCTTCTTCTGCCAGGAAGTAACGTTTCTTTTGCAAATTTGGCAAAAACCTACGCTTTGTTTTTATATTCGAATGCGATACTTTGTTACCCGTCATTGGCCTCTTACCGGTAACTTGACATACTCTAGCCATATACTAATTTTTTGGACGGCGAAGGTAACAAAACAATTTGGATTTGGCGCTATGATTTTTCTTTTTTTATAATTTCTCCTGCATAAGGATAAGAAAGTGATTAAATTAAAATTATTTTTTAATTGGTGCCTGTTAGAGATGAGCGTAAAAGTTTAAGTATCATTTTACGGGAGCCTTACCTTTCACCAACCATCTTACAATTTCAGAACCTCTTGTATTTGGCGGTTTAAAGTGCGTGCTTTTTCATCTTTTCCGCAAAGGCATCATATCCCTGAATAAACATGTTGCATTGATTATCCCGATAGTGTATGTGTATCAGGGTATCCTTCTATACAATCATTCTTTTTTGTCCGGGCAGAAGTATTTCAATTAAGCATCGTTGCGTCGCCCTCGTGTACTGAATACCATTGGGGAACTTTAATTGCGTTATACCGGGCAGTTCATCAGGCGTAGTTAATGAACTGGCAGAAGACCTCCCCTTTTGGAACATCCCGATTTTTCGGGAAAGCCTGTCCCGGTTCATCGGGAGGGCCGGGGGCAAAACAGGGTCTTCAAATAACGCCACCTTTAAAAAACAGTTCGCCCTTTGAAAATAAATGACCTGTAAACTTTTCCAGGTTGTTATTAGCGAAACATCAGCTCCGGCTTATTTGGGTACCCTTGTATTATATACCAATGAGGGGCTTTACCCACTTGATTTTTAAAAAAACAACCGTCAGCTTGAATTGACAACCCTGCATCTTTTTTAAAAGTGGTATTTCAATGCGCTTTTTTGAACCTTTCAAATCACCCCTTTTTTTACGAAACGGCTGCTCCGGGTCAACAGGAAGTTTGCGGCCTCTTATTTTCAGTAACGGGCAATGAGTCCTGAATTTATGCGTACATCCAAAGCCTTATACCTTAAACCTTAAACCTCAAACCTTAAACCTTCTACCTTCCCTGTACCAAACCCTGCCTGTTTGGAGTATTACAGATAATATAATAAGCCCCACACCCAGGTAAAAGTGCGTATTCAATAATTTGTTTTCCCGGAAAATGATAAAAGCCAGTATGATCCCATACACGGGCTCCATATTGTAAGCGATGTTAGCGGTAAATGGCGATATTTTTTTTAAAGCATTTAATTGCAAATTGAAACACAAAACCGTGCAAACACATGCCAGTATTATCAACCATATCCAATCCGCTGTGGTGGGCAGGTAATAAGTGGCAGGGAACTGCATCAGGTAAAAAGGCACTAAAATACTTAATGCCACAAATCCCCCGCCCAGCTCATACAGGGTTAAGATAGACGGGCTGAACCGAACCAATAATTTTTTATTAAAAATGGGAAAAAGGGAACTGCCGATCGCCGATATAACACCAAAAATAATCCCTGTTTTATATTGTGGATGAAAATCGAAAATAATATAGATACCCACTATTGCCAGCAGGCTCAATAAAATTTCTATTAATATGATCCGTCTTTTAAAAATGAATGGTTCAAAAAAAGCGGTAAAGAAACCGGAAGCAGACATGCACACTACCGCTATTGATACATTCCCATATTTTACACTGCCGTAAAAAGTTACCCAATGAATGGCAACTATCAACCCTACCCCGAATATTTTCAAACCATCTTTTATTGAAATAAGCTGTAACTGCTTTTTAAAATACAATAGCAAACCCAATACAACAACGGTTATCAATAACCTGTACCACACCAGCAAGCCTTCGTTCAACCCGATTAATTTTCCAAGTATTGCAGTGAAGCCGGCTAAAAAAACAGCGATATGTAGTTGGAGAAAAGCTTTACGCATTGGGGGCAAAGATAGGGGTAGAAGATGTTTGGAGGGTTAGGTTAAGGTGTTTGTATTTATGATTTAAATATTAGCAACCCCTTTAGTCAAAACGGTTAAAACCCGACATAATGAATTTGGTTACAGTTGTAAAACAAAAATAAAAATCACGAAACCTCCTTGAAACATGCAGCTCTATCTCCTCCGCAATTAAAGCTTAATAGTAGCACATAGTCGAACGGAGCGTCGCCACTGAAGTTCAATCAGGGCCCTGCCGCCCGGTACCAAAAAAATCATAAATAACCATAAACTATCTACTGCAAACCTCAAACTAATTATATTTGCCCACTTATAAC